>JAGXLC010000001.1 GCA_018334875.1 Bacteroidales bacterium
TTAAAGAGTAAAGAAAGAAATAAAATCATTGTGTTTATTAAAATGTTGTAAAGTAAAATTTTTGCATTTTCTTTTTATTTTTGACTGTTAAATTAATTTTGTTGCAATAACCATTTAAAATATGTATGCTATGAAGAAGGTACTTTTCTTTGTCATTATGATTGCTTTTTCTTTCAGTGTATTCTCGCAAGACGAGGCACCAACTGTTCAGGAATTGAATGATTTTTTTAATACTCAGACTTATATTGTTTTAGATCCCAATCCAACTTCCTCCTATAATATCAGGCTGAAGGAGGCGATTAAAAACAGCTGGGATATAACTGATTATGAATTTATTGAGCGTAATGAATTTGAAGAGATGAGGAGCAATCCGGATCATTTCTTTTTAATTCCAAATTTTGTTGTATTTGAAAGAGATAAAACCAAAGTACGGTATCGGTTTCTAAGTCTTTTGAAAGGAGATAGGAAGAATAATTTGAAGCAGATGACTTCATTATCTGCCTTGCCACTCTCTTACCGGCAGGTGGATGAGGATTACTGGGTTTATAAACTGGATGTTGTTGTTAGGTTCATGCAGAGGCACTTGGAAAACATGAAGCAGGATTCCGATATTATCGAAGAAGATCTGGACTATTATGAGAAAAATCTGGAAGATATCAAGGACAAAACACTTTATCTGATTGAGGATGAATTGGCCGAAGAAGTAAATACAAGGGAGAAGATCGAAGAATATTATCCCTTTCCATTTAAGCTTGTGAGCAGGGATGAGTTAAAACAAGCCATTAAGGAAAAAAGGGAAGATGTGGTATTTTTACATAAAGTGGGACCCCAGGGTACAAGATACCGCGCCCGCTGTTATAAAATATTAATGGGAATAGAGGATGCCAGGATGTATTACTTTGATTATCACAATATAAAAAAGGGGAGAAGACCTGACGGCCTTCTGGCAAAGGATCTCCGAAAAATCAAAACAAAAGCAGAAGGTGGAATATTTATTTTCTGATTATGCTTGAACAATATAATCCTGAAAAAATATTGTTTCTGGATATAGAAACCGTACCACGGTTTTCCTCATATAGTGATTTGCCGGAGAAAGAAGAGGAATTGTGGCAGAAAAAGGCCTCAAGGATTAGAGAGGATGAGGAGACGGCGGCGGATACATATTCAAAAGCCGGAATTTATGCCGAGTTTGGTAAAGTCATATGTATTTCAGTTGGATTGATCGTTAATCGATCCGGTACATACGGAATTCGGGTTAAATCATTCTACGGCGATGATGAGAAAAATCTTCTGAGCGAATTTACAGGCATGGTGAATAAATTTTCCAACAAATCGGATGTTTATCTATGTGCCCATAATGGAAAGGAATTTGATTTTCCTTATATAATCAGAAGATTGTTAATTAATGGGCTTCCTGTTCCGGAAATACTGAATGTTCCGGGTAAAAAGCCCTGGGAAGTACCATTTTTGGATACCATGGAATTGTGGAAGTTCGGGGATTATAAAAATTATACCAGTCTCGACCTGCTTGCCTATAAATTCGACATTCCCACGCCCAAAGACGATATTGACGGAAGCATGGTCGGAAAAATATACTGGCAGGATCAGGATCTTTCCCGGATTGTACGTTATTGTGAAAAAGATGCCATGACAGTGGCCCAGCTATTTTTGCGTTATAAGGGGATGGATTTGATTGATCCGGAGCATGTCGAATATGTAACCGAATGATCGGTTTTATTCTGGTTGTGGATTTTATGACGGACCGGATTGATCATTGAAATTATTCAACCGGAGAAAGAAAGTTCCTGACTGTTTCCAGAAACTTTTCTCTTTTTTCAGCATGTACCCAGTGCCCCGCATTTTCTATAGTCTGAATGCGGGCATGGGGGAAAATCTTCAAAATAGATTCCTTGTCTTTCTCCTGAATGTATTCGGATTTTTCGCCTTTAATAAACAATACGGGAAACGAAAAAATTTCCGTGTGGTTTTGGTGCTTGTCAGGATTCAGGCCGTCCAGAATAGAGGGCAACTCATTGCGCAAGGCTTTGAGGTTCAATAGCCATCTGAATGTTCCGTCCTTATCTCGTTTCAGGTTTTTCAACAGGAATTGCCTCACCCTTTGATACGGTATGATTTCGGCTAAATAACTGTCGGCCTCTTTTAACGTGCTGATCTGGTTTAGATCCAGATTGTATAATGCGTTGATAATGTTTAAGTGATTCAGGGTGCCGGGATTTGATTTTGTCAACATCTGGTAGGCTGTAGGGGCAATATCCACTACAATCAGTTTACGAACCATTTCGGGGTAGTTCACTGCAAAGAAAAGGGCTGTTTTTCCTCCCATAGAATGCCCCATTATATTTGCTTTTTTTATGCCTTGGTTTTCCATGAACTCGAACAGGTCATCCCGCATTACATAATAGTTGTGCTTGTCACTATGGGGTGAATGCCCATGATTCCTCTGATCTACAAGATAAACCGAATGGAATTCCGAGAGGGTTTTACCTATATTCATCCAGTTGTCTGAGGAACCATACAGTCCATGCAGAATGATAAGCGGTTCTCCTTCCCCCATTTGTCTGAAATACAAATCCATAAATCTTTACTTTAATTGTCTGAGATACAGTTGTATGGTATTTTCCAGTCCGTAATACAGAGCATCGGCTATCAGTGCATGGCCGATGGAGACCTCCAGTAATCCCGGAATATTTTCTTTAAAATAATGCAGGTTATCCAGATTCAGATCGTGGCCGGCATTCAGCCCCAGACCCTCTTCGTTGGCTATTTCCGCAGCCTTTATAAAAGGAGCTATGGCTTCTTCCTTGTTTATGGGAAATTTCCTTGCATAAGGTTCCGTATAAAGTTCAACCCGGTCAGTACCCGTCTCAGTGGCATTTCTGATCTGTTCGTGATCGGTTTCAATAAAAATGGAAGTCCTGATGTTGACAGAATGCAATTCTTTAATCACTTGCTTCAGAAAGTTCTTGTTGTTAATGGTGTCCCATCCCTGGTTAGAAGTCAGGTTATTCGGGGAGTCCGGTACCATTGTTACCTGGTCAGGCCTGACTTCTTTAACCAGTTGTAAAAAATTCTCCGAAGGATAGCCCTCTATATTGAATTCGGTCGTTATTCCCGGTTTGATGTTCCTGACATCCTGGTAGCGTATATGCCTTTCGTCCGGCCTGGGATGTACCGTAATCCCCTGAGCTCCGAATCTTTCACAGTTTTTAGCCGCCTCCGGAACGTTTGGAATATTACCTCCCCTTGCATTTCTAAGTGTGGCAATTTTGTTTATATTTACACTTAATCTTGTCATGATTTTTGCACGAATTAAAATAGAACAATTGAATGAAACGTTAGTTTAGAATTGCAAAATTAACGTTTTTAAAGAAACTTTATATGGTAGCCAAAGATTTAATTTCAGACGATATTGCTCCTGTTAAAACCTCTGATACGGGATTAGAGGCTTTAAACTGGATGGTTTTTTATAAAGTTTCCCACCTCCCCATTGTTAATAACCAAAAATTGCTGGGATTAATAGCGGAAGACGATATATATGAATTGAACTCGCCGGAAGAACCCATTGGGAATCATCGACTTTCTCTTTTCAGGCCTTATGTTTATGCCAATCAGCATCCCTATGAAGTGCTTGAAGTGGCTTCAAGGTTGAGACTTACCGTGATTCCGGTTATCAGTGAGGAGGATGAATATATGGGGATGATCAAAATGGTGAACCTGATGCATTATTTTGCAAGGTTGTCAGCCATAGAAAAAAGCGGAGGAATCATAGTGCTTGATCTGCATATTAATGATTATTCATTAAGTGAAATTGCCCAGATCGTGGAATCAAACGATGCCAAAATACTGAGCCTGTATATCAAGTCTCAGCCCGATTCGGTTCGGATTGAAGTTACACTTAAATTGAATGTTTCTGATCTTACCTCCATTATCCAGACGTTCAATCGGTATGATTATGAGGTAAAAGCCTCGTTTATGGAAGTTGACCAGCAGGAGGACCTGTATAACTCCCGCTTCGATCATCTGATGCGATATTTGAATACTTAAAATCTGTTAAATCATTACCATTATGAAAGTTGCTGTTTATGGCAGAACATTTGATCAGAGTTTTCTCCGTTACATCCAGGATTTTTTTCAGCTTCTGAATCATTATGGCTTCCAAATAGATGTTTATCGGGATTTTTTATCTTACATGATTGATCGGTACCAGTTTCATCCGTCAGTAAACAACACTTTTACCGGATATAAAGATATTGATGAGAAAATGGACTTTCTTATCAGCATAGGGGGAGATGGCACATTGCTGGATACCGTGTCTTTGGTTAGAGAAACCGATATTCCTGTTATTGGTATCAATACAGGGAAATTGGGATTCCTGGCAAATATAGCCAAAGAAGAAATTTCGCAAGCAGTAGAATCCCTGTATTATAGCAAATACACGGTTGAGAAGCGTTCCTTGCTTTATCTGACTTCCGGGGATGCCATCTTTCCGGAATTCAGTTATGCATTGAATGACATGACCATACAGAAAAAAGATTCTCAAATGGTTACCGTTCATGTTTATCTGAACGGAAAATATTTAAACACTTATTGGGCTGATGGATTGATTATTGCCACTCCTACCGGCTCAACGGCATACTCTTTAAGTGTGGGAGGCCCCATTGTTTTACCTAATACTCAAGATTTTATTATTTCTCCTATTGCACCCCATAACCTTACGGTACGTCCTATCGTAGTATCTGATGATAGTGAAATTGTATTGAAACCGGAGTGTCGTTCTTCAAAATATCTGATATCCATGGATCACCGTTCAGCAATTGTCAATAAGATAATGAACATTACAGTGAAAAAAGCCGGGTTTTCCATGCAAGTCCTTCGGCTGGACAATGCAGATTTTAATACAACTTTGAGGAATAAGCTGATGTGGGGGGTTGATACAAGAAATTATTCAGAAAAATGAAAATAATCTTTATAATTGTATTGTTTTTTAATAATGAAGTACCATGTTTATTGGTAAAATCAGGTAAAAGGATTTAATAACATGAGAAAGGCATTGAAGTATATTACATTGATCATCATCTTACTGTTACCGTTAACCTCCTTTTCTCAGAAATGGAAACTGCGCAGGACCGAATTAATTGTGGGTTTTGGAGGAACCGATTACTACGGTGATATTGAAAAAAGGAGCGGTTTTCCTGGTCTGAGAGCCGTCAATTTATCTTATGTTCGCCCAAATGTTAGTATTGGCGGCAGGTATAGGTTAACTGAAAGGGAAAACATAAAAGGGAAACTCACGTTTGGTTATCTGGAAGGTTCGGATGAAGGTACTGAAAATGCTTCAAGAAACTATGCCTTCATCACTTCATTGTATGAATTCAGTGCACGATATGAATATTCCGTTATACCCGAAAACATCCCTGTTAATTATTCATTGGGAAACTTTGGGGATGGATTGAAAAGTAACAAAGCCAATTTAAATACCTATTTTTTTGGTGGGCTTGGTGGCAGTTATTTTGAACCTTTGCCTAAAGCTGAGCTGGATGGGAGTGATCGCTTTGATAACGGTACCAATTTTGCCCTGGTTGTCCCCATAGGGGCTGGAATTAAATATCCCTTAAGCAATAACATCCTGTTGGGTCTGGAAATAGGCCGTCGTTTCACCACCACGGATCTTATTGATGGTTATACTTCCAAATATTCAAACTGGCCGGATTCATACTATTTCTCCTCATTAAACGTTATAATGAAAATTGAAAACTATTCTAACAGAGGGTTCACACCATAACGGGCGTTCAATGAGTAGATTAATTCTTCTTATTGTTTTTTACTTTTTTTTAACAGGCATTTATGCTCAGGATGATTTAGCCATCGGCTTCTATGGGGGAACTTCCCATTATATGGGGGATATGAATAAAACCAACCCGTTTTTTGCCCCTTCGCCGGCCATCGGATTGGGGATCAAGTCGGATCAGAATTTGCGCTATTCATTTCAGCTTATGGGTTCCTATAATCCGCTCAGAGGAAGTACGAAATATGTGGAACGGTATAATTTACCAACAGATGGGGATATAAGTTCATTCAGTAACCGTCAGGTAGATCTGTCGCTGACGGCTGAATTCAATTTCTTCCCATACGAGAGCTACAACATCAAAAAGCGTAATTTCACCCCCTTTGTTTTTGCAGGAGTGGGTATCAGTCATTTCCCGAATGATCTGTCAAATAAATTTCCGGTTACAATTCCTTTTGGATTGGGAATTAAATATAATATCTTTGAACGCTTTTCGATAGGAATAAAGTGGACAGCAAAAAAAATCTTTTATGACAATATGGATGGGGTTGTTAATGTTTCAGAAGTAGGGAATCAATCGTTAATACATAACGATGATTGGTACCATCACGGCTTTCTTTTTGTGACGTTTAAACCTTTTAGAGAACAAATTCCATGTCCCACTTATGAGGAATAACTTTTTGATGGATCTATGGCTACAAAAGAACAAATAAATAAGGAAAGATTACCACGGCATATAGCCGTCATTATGGACGGCAATGGTCGATGGGCTAAGAAAAGAGGTAACCAGCGAATTTTTGGACATAAGAACGGAGTAAAATCGGTGCGCGAAACGGTGGAAGCCGCAGCAGAGTTGGGGGTTTCCTACATTACTTTATATGCATTTTCCCGGGAAAACTGGAACCGTCCCAATCGCGAGATCGATGCACTGATGTCATTGTTGATTTCCACCATTGATAGTGAAATCAAAACCCTTATGGAAAATAACATCCGTTTGTTATCTATTGGTGATCTTGCGGGACTTCCGGAGAAGGTTCAGGAGAAGATCAAAGAAGCCAAGCAGAAGACTTCCGGGAATAAAGGATTACGGCTTGTATTGGCATTGAATTACAGTGCACGCTGGGAATTGGCTGAAGCCATGAAGCATTTCGGGCATGATGTGAAGCAGGGAAACACAGATGCCAATCTTGATATTGAAACCGCTAAAAAATATTTGGAAACCAAAGAAATACCCGATCCCGATCTTTTGATCAGGACCAGCGGAGAACGCCGGCTCAGCAATTTTTTATTGTGGCAGATGGCTTATACAGAATTATATTTTACAGAAGTACTTTGGCCCGATTTTAGAAAGGAAAATTTTTATGAGGCAATTGTAAACTACCAAAACAGGGAGAGAAGGTTTGGAAAAACAAGTGATCAGCTCGATGACCCGCAAAAGTCGAATAAAAAGAAAAACAATGCAGCCCATTATGGTTAAGAAGATTGCGTTTATATTAGGCTTATTTATATTTCTGCAGAACATTGCTTTATCACAGGAAACGAAAACGGATTATGAGGTGTTTGATTATTCAGACCCTCAGGAATACTATATCAAGTCAATTGATGTGGAAGGCGTAAGATACCTGGATAAGCAAATTCTGGCAAACCTTTCAGGTTTAAGGCAGGGAGAGCGAATAACCATTCCCGGTGAAAGAATTACCCAAGCCATAAATAACCTTTGGTCACAGGGATTGTTCTCAGATGTCAAGATTTTTACCCGGGAAATAAATAAAGATTCCGTTTCCCTGGCAATACATCTTCAGGAACAACCCCGGCTTTCAGCCTTTGATATTACGGGTGTTCGTAACCGGGAAGAAAAAGACATCCGGGAAGAGCTTAAGCTGAATCAGGGAAGCCAGGTCAACCGTAATGTGATTAACAACATCAAAGAAACCATCCAGGAATATTTCTACGATAAAAAATACCTGAACACGGAAATACAGGTAACCAAGGTGGATGATACCACCCGCAACAACCGGGTGGCTCTAAATATCAATGTGGATAAGAACGAGAAGGTGAAGATCAAGGACATCACTTTCTCAGGCAATGAGGTTTTTGACGACGGTGAATTGAGAAGGGCCATGGAGCATACCCATAAAAAGAACTGGAATATTTTCCAGGGCTCAAAATTTCTTCCCGATAAATATGAAGAAGATAAGGAGATTGTTCTGGACAAATACAGGGAGAATGGTTACCGGGATGCCCGTATCGTAGATGATACCGTTTATGCAGTGAGTGAAGACCGCATTAAGATTCATATGGAAATTCATGAAGGCAAACAATATTTCTTCGGCGATATCAACTGGACCGGAAATACAGTTTATCCTTCGGGGATGCTCATGCAAAGGCTTAAAATAGATAAAGGAGATCCTTTTGATATGGCTTTATTAAATGAGCGGATTAATGCGGCGGAAGATGCTGTGGGCAATTTGTATATGGATAACGGATATTTGTTTTTCAATGCCAACCCCGTTATATCAAAGATAGAAGAAGATTCGGTGAATATTGAAGTCAGAATACGGGAAGGGAAACAGGCCCAACTGAACAGGGTCATTATCGAAGGCAATACCAAAACCAATGAACATGTGGTACGGAGAGAATTGAGGACTCAACCGGGTGATCTTTTTAACAGATCAGCCATCCAGAGGTCCCAGAGGGAATTGGCTCAACTGGGTCATTTTGATCCCGAACAGATGGGTATTGAGCCCATTAATATCAACCAGTCCAGGGGTGAAGTCGACCTGAATTATTCATTGGTGGAAAAGCCCAACGACCAGCTTGAAATATCCGGAGGCTGGGGTGCCGGTATGTTTGTTGGTACCATAGGAATTACCTTTAATAATTTTTCCGCCCGGCGGCTTTTTGAGAAAGATGCCTGGAAGCCTGTTCCTTCAGGAGACGGCCAGACTTTATCTGTTCGTGCAAGAACCAACGGAAGTTATTATCAAAACTATAGCATCTCTTTTCAAGAACCCTGGCTGGGTGGCAAAAAACCAAATAATTTTTCCGTTTCAGCCTATCGTTCGATACAAAATACTGCGGGTTACATTGGTAGATACTTTCGGGGGGGGTCCACCAATGAATCTTCTTTTAAAATCACCGGCGGATCTGTCGGACTGCGGCAAAGGCTTGAATGGCCGGATGACTATTTTATCTTAAGCAATTCATTGAGCTATGAGCGATATAACCTGAACGATTGGACCAGAGGCCGCTTTATTATGCAAGATGGTATATCAAATAACTTGAGTTTTAGTACCACTTTCGGAAGAAACTCCGTATCTCAGCCGATTTATCCCCGGAGTGGTTCAAAGTTCATGCTTACACTGAAAATTACCCCGCCATATTCCATGTTTACAGACATCAATTACAAAACGGCTACCCAAGCAGAGAAATATGAGTGGGTCGAATATCATAAATGGACATATAAAGGCGAGTGGTACCAAAGATTGTTTGACGATTTAGTATTGGCTATCAACACAGAGTTCGGCTACCTGGGATATTACAATCCGGATATAGGCCACAGTCCGTTTGGTACCTTTGATGTTGGAGGTGACGGTATATCAGGCTACAATTTATATGGACGCGAAACCATTGCATTACGCGGATATGAGAATAGTTCACTGACACCTATTGTGGATAATAAAAAAGCAGGTAATATTTACGAAAGAAACTATATGGAGCTGAGGTATCCCGTATCACTAAAACGGCAGGCCACCATTTACGTATTGGCCTTTGCCGAGGCGGGGAATGCCTGGTTTAACTTTGATGAGTTCGATCCTTTATCGCTGAAAAGATCTGCAGGAATCGGCCTGAGGGCCTTTCTCCCCATGTTCGGACTATTGGGAATCGACTGGGGTTACGGATTTGATGATATACCGGGCAGGCCCGACGCAAGCGGTGGACAGTTCCATTTTGTGATCGGACAGCAATTTTAAGGTTGAGGCTATGCGGAAATCAATGCTCATATTTTTGTTGATTTGTATTGGCTCCGTAACATACGCACAAAGATATGCTTATGTGAATACCGAATATATTTTGACCAACATCCCTGCTTATAATGCCGCTCAGGAAAAGCTGGACCAACTTTCCTATGAATGGCAGCAGGAGCTTGAAACAAAAAAGGAAGAGCTGGATGAGATGGAGAAGGAGTTTCAAAGCGAAAAAGTGTTGCTTACAGATGAAATGAAGCAAAGGAGACAAGAAGAAATCAATAAAAAGAGAGAGGAAATACAGAAATTGCAGAGGAAATATTTTGGCCCGAAGGGTGAGCTTTATCAGAAAAGACAGGATTTGGTGCAGCCCATACAGGAAGAAGTATATAGTGCTATTGAAAACATTGCCAGCAGAGGTAACTATGCGGTGATTTTTGATGCCGCAGGTAAGTCAAATATGCTCTATACCGATCCGAATTATGACAAAAGCGATGATGTTCTGCAAGAATTGGGATATAAAAATTAAATTCATCAATTAATTAATCAATATTTAAAAACCAGTAAATTATGAAGCGAGTTGTTTTATCATTATTATTAATAGCGTTTGTTTTTCCTGCTGTTAGTTTTGCACAGTCTCAGGAGTTAAAATTCGGGCACATTAATGTATCCGAGCTTATGAGTATGATGCCTGAAAGAGACAGCATCCAAAAGGAGATGCAGGAATACCAAAAAATGCTTCAGCGGGAGATGCAAACCATGCAGCAGGAATATTCGCAAAAATTGCAGCAATACCAGAAAAATCGAACCAATTATTCGGAAATGGTAAGGAAATCCAAGGAAAAGGAGCTGCAACAAATGCAAGGCCGGATACAGGAGTTTCAGTCAACTGCTCAGCAAGATATGCAGCAGAAACAGCAGGAATTGATGGAACCCCTGATGAATAAGATCGAAAATGCCATACAGCGTGTTGGAGAAGAAAATGGCTATATTTATATCTTCGATACCAGCGCAGGCGCTATCGTTTATCAGTCCGACCAAAGCGAAAATGTGATGCCGCTTGTTCAGAAAGAGCTCGGGCTACAGTAGTAGTTAATGAATGGTAGAATAATAGGCCATCTCACGGGATGGTCTTTTTTTTCATTTTGGACATCTCATGTTAAAACCCGAACAACCTATAGGGATTTTCGATTCAGGAGTGGGAGGCCTGACGGTAGCTGCTGCCATTAAATATTTGTTGCCCAATGAACGCATTATCTATTTCGGAGATACCGCCCACCTCCCTTATGGCGATAAATCCAATGAAACCATTATTGAATATTCTACCCGGATTACCGATTTTCTTTTGGAAAAAAATGTGAAAGTCGTTTTAATTGCTTGCAATACCGCATCGGCAGTGGCCTATCATGAGCTTGCCGGTCATCTGGATAACAGTGTTTTCCTGGTGAATGTGATCGATCCGGTGGTCAACTATATTGCCGGACATTTTTCAGGCGAAAAGATAGGCGTGATTGGAACCAAGGCCACCATAAAAAGCGATACTTACAAACACAAGATTATTGAGAAGGATAACCATATAAAGGTGAGCTCTTTGGCTACCCCGCTGTTTGTACCAATGATTGAAGAGGGTTTTGTTTATGACGACATCAGTAATGCCATAATAAGGGCTTATCTTTCGGATAAAAAGCTGGAGGATATCCAATCCCTGATTTTGGGATGTACCCATTATCCTATCATAAAAAATCAGATCAGGAGATTTTTCGGTTTTAAGGTGGATGTTGTAGATTCAGGCAATATTGTAGCACGCTACCTTCAGGAATTGCTTGAAGAGCATAACCTTTTAAGCGATCAGAAAAATCCGGAGCATGTGTTTTATGTATCCGATTACACCGAATACTTTGAATCCATCGCCCGGATGTTCTTTGATGACCCCATCCATCTGGAAAAAAAGAACATCTGGAAGGAATAGGAATTAGATACAGCTTATTTTGATTTTTCTTTTGTAAGCTGGGCCAGCCTGTCCTGTAATTCATACATCTCGTCCCTCAATCGGGCTGCTTCTTTGAAGTCAAGCTCGGAAGCGGCTTTCTCCATGCCTTTTTTGTTTTTCTCGATGGCTTTTTCCAGGGCTTCTTGGTTCATATACTGCACTACCGGATCGGCAGCGGTATCCAGTTCCTGAGGTTCTGTATAAGGCCGCGGCTGGTATTGTCCGATTTTTTCCCTGTAATCTGCCATTACCGAGCGGGAGGCTTTTTCGATTTGTTTGGGAGTTATGTTGTGTTTTTCGTTGTAGGCAAGCTGCTTTTCCCTTCTGCGGTTGGTCTCGTCAATGGTCTGCTGCATGGAGCGGGTAATTTTATCGGCATACATGATGACTTTTCCTTCCAGATGCCTGGCCGCCCTGCCTGCCGTTTGGGTGAGGGATACGGTGGATCTCAGAAATCCTTCTTTGTCGGCATCCAGAATGGCTACAAGTGATACTTCTGGCAGATCGAGCCCTTCACGCAGCAGGTTCACGCCGATAAGCACGTCGAATGTGCCGTTTCTCAGCCCGTCCATTATCTCCACCCGTTCCAGCGTATCAATGTCCGAATGGATGTACCTGCATTTGACGTTGAACCGCGTCAGGTATTTCGTCAGTTCTTCCGCCATCCTTTTGGTCAGTGTAGTAACCAGCACCCGCTGGTCGTTTTTCGTGCGTTTGCGCACCTCTTCCATCAGGTCGTCGATCTGGTTGAGGGTGGGCCGTACTTCTATTTCCGGGTCCAGCAGCCCGGTAGGTCTGATTACCTGTTCAACAACTACGCCGCCGCTCTTTTCCAGTTCGTAATTTGCAGGGGTAGCGCTGACAAAGACCACCTGGTTGAGGAGGTTCTCAAACTCCCCGAATTTCAGTGGACGGTTGTCCACGGCTGCCGGGAGTCGAAAACCATATTCCACCAGTGTCTTTTTTCGTGAATAGTCTCCACCGAACATGGCATGGATCTGGGGAATGGTTACGTGGCTTTCATCTACAACGATAATGAAATCATCGGGAAAATAGTCGAGCAGGCAGAAAGGCCTGGAGCCAGGCGAGCGGCCGTCGAAATAGCGGCTGTAATTTTCAATGCCGGGACAGTAGCCGAGCTCCCGGATCATCTCAAGGTCGTATTCCGTTCTTTGCTTGATGCGTTTGGCCTCCAGCTCCCTTCCCTGGTCTTTGAAATACTGGATTTGGTCCTGCAGGTCAAGCTGGATCTGTTTGATGGCATTATGCATCCTTTCTTTGGTGGTTACAAAAATGTTTGCCGGAAAAACGGTGGCACTGTCCACCATAGCTATAGTACTGTTGTTATACGGATCATACTTTTCAATTTCATCAACCTCATCTCCCCAGAAGGTAACGCGGTAGGCATGATCGCTGTAGGCCAGGAATACATCTACCGTGTCACCGTTCACCCGAAAATTACCGGGTTTGAACTCCAGCTCGCTTCTTGAGTATAAGCTGTCTACCAGCCGCCTCAAAAACTCATTTCTTCCGATTTCCTGGCCGGATTCGATCTGGATGGTGTTCTTATGGAAATCATCCGGATTGCCGATGCCATATAAACAGGAAACCGAGGAGACGACCACTACGTCCCTGCGCCCGGAAAGAAGGGATGAAGTGGCACTCAGCCTGAGCTTTTCGATCTCTTCATTAATGGAAAGGTCCTTTTCGATGTAGGTGTCGGTTACGGGAAGGTATGCCTCCGGCTGGTAATAGTCATAATAGGAGACAAAATATTCTACCGCATTTTCCGGGAAAAATTCCTTGAATTCTCCGTAAAGTTGGGCCGCCAGAGTTTTGTTGTGGCTTAGCACCAGCACGGGTTTGTTGACATTCTGTATCATGTTGGCAATGGTAAAAGTTTTACCCGAACCGGTAACGCCCATCAGAGTCTGGAAACGATCGCCCCTTTGAGTACCTTCCGTAAGTTGTTTGATGGCTTCGGGCTGATCGCCTGTGGGTTTGTATTGTGACGTAATTTTGTAGTTCATAGAAACCGGTTTTTTGAATAGACCAATAAAAAACCTTTTTTTGAAAACCCAAAGACCACGAAAGATATTATTTTGAACCTTGGTTTTAATTTCCTTTTGATACAACGAAACAAATCTTTGAAGCCCTTAATTCAATCTTTCTTAATATCTTTGTAAAATTTAATGAAGTGGTAGGTATTGATTGGGTCATTTTAATCAGTAAATCATGAAGGGCAAAAGACAAAATCATAAAAGTAAACAGAAAGAGGCCGCAGCCGATGATTTCATAAGACTGAACAAATTTATTGCTAATAGTGGTTTATGTTCACGGCGGCAGGCGGATGAGCTTATCCGCTCAGGTGAAATCACCGTTAACCAACAAAAGGTAACGGAACTGGGCACAAAAGTGAAATCTACCGATGAGGTTCGCTATAAAGGTAAGTTATTGCAAAACGAACGGCCTGTCTATATTTTGCTGAATAAACCCAAGGATTATGTTACCACCGTTAAAGACAAAAATGCCCGAAAAACTGTTATGGAATTGGTAAAGGGAGCATGCACACAGAGGATATATCCGGTTGGCAGGTTGGACAGGAATACCACAGGCGTTCTGCTTTTGACCAATGACGGAGAGCTGGCCAAGCGGCTGACCCATCCCCATTATAAGAAAAAAAAGGTCTATCATGTAGTGCTCGACAAGCCTGTAACAAAAACACATCTCGAGCAAATTGCTGAAGGAGTAAAGCTTGAAGATGATGTTGTGGCAGCGGATGCTGTAAGTTATGTAGATCCGGAGGATAAAACGCAGATAGGTATCGAGATTCATACAGGACAGAATCGTGTGATCAGGAGGATTTTTGAGACTCTGGGATACAAAATAAAAAAACTGGATCGTGTGTATTTTGCAGGACTTACAAAAAAGAATCTGAAGCGCGGCAGATGGCGGTTTCTGACCCAGAAGGAGATTAACAGATTGAAGATGAATGCATTTAAATAGAGTCTGTCTATAATATCCGCTGGCTGTGTTACGCTCGTTTTTCATGCCAGTCAATTATATCTGGTAGCGACGTACGGCTTACGTCGCTACATTTGGCATTCAAAACTCGCAAACTTTGCCAGCGAACATTCTAGACGAGACTTTTTAAAATCAATTTGACTGTATGGAGAAACACTAAATGGGTTGGGCTAGAGTAGGTTCCCTCCTTTACTTCCAAATAAAACCTTTATAATATGCGAAAATCATATTTGATAATACTTTGTTTTCTGAGTGTGCATATCTCATTTGGCCAGAGGATAAACATTGAGGGAAAGGTTATTGATGCCAATGATCGGGAACCCCTGGCTTTTGTTAATGTACTGTATGGTGAGCCTCCGAAAGGCACCACTACCGATATCGACGGAAAGTTTCAGATTGAGATTCCCTCCTCTGTTCAATCAGTCAAATTCAGTTATCTTGGCTACCATTCAAAAACCGTATCCCTCGAAAGTCTTAGAAAATCTTCCATGTCAACGATTGCATTGAAAAGCAAATCCTTCGCACTGGATGAGGTAGTGGTGAAGCCCGGAACAAATCCGGCTGTCCAGGTTATTCAAAAGGTTTACAAAAACAGGGAAGAGCATAACCCGGAAAATATGGATGCATTTTCCTACAGGAGCTATAACAAATTTGTGTTCACGATTGACTCCAGCAGGATTGATGAGTGTACTCCGGAAAAATCATCCGGGGATACCATGGCAATAGATACCACTACAGTTGATTCTACGGATATTAAGCTCCGGCGTTTTATGGATAAACAGCACATTTTAATGATGGAATCGGTTTCAGAGAGAAAATATCTATCCCCGGGCTATAGTAATGAACAAGTTCTTGCTTCAAGAGTTTCCGGGTTCAGCGATCCTTCCCTGGTATTTCTTGCTACACAGATTCAGTCGTTTTCTTTTTATGATAATTTCATCTCCTTAGGCGATAAAAGCTATATCAATCCGATTAGTAAGAACAGTGCGAGGCGGTATCTTTTCCTTACGGAGGATACCCTTTACCATGAGCCTCATGATACTGCGGTAATTATTTCATTCAGACCCAGAAAAAATAAGAATTTTGACGGACTTAAAGGGATGTTGCATGTAAATACCTGCGATTATTCACTTACCAGAGTTATCGCTGAACCTGTTTATTCTTCAGGGAATTTTACCATTAAGATTCAGCAGAAATATGACAGAATAGGAGGAGAAAGATGGTTCCCTACCCAGTTGAATACAAGGATAGGAGTGAAAGAAGTGTTTGTCTCTTCTTCTACCCGTGATTATCACCTTGTCGGTGATGGCCGGAGCTATATTAGAGATATCTATATGAATCCCCCATTGGATAAATCAGACTTTGACAATACCGGCATATCCGTGCCTTCCTCTGCATATGAACGCTCAGAGCAATTCTGGGGAAAATACCGGGTTGATAATCTGTCTTCTAAAGACAGCACAACTTATCAGGTCATCGACAGCATCGGGGAAGCACATCATTTTGACGCCAGGATGAAGCGCTTCAAAACCCTCTCTACCGGTTATTATCCGGTTTCTTTTCTGAATCTGGATCTTACCAGACTTTTAAATTATAATGAATATGAAGGCTTCAGGCTGGGAATGGGCCTGATGACCAATGAGGAGCTTTCGGAATTCTTTTCTGCCGGTGGATATTTTGGGTATGGGTTTCGGGACAAGGACTGGAAATATGGTGGCAGACTCCGGCTTAACATTCATGAAAAATCGGAGAGCCGACTGGAGTTCACTTATAAGAATGATGTCGCAGAATCCGGTGGATATCAGTTTTTAAAGGAGCAGGGAGTTTTTTCTCCGGCTATGTACCGACAGTATTTGGTAGAAAGCATGGATTGGGTGAAAGAAAGACAGATGAGCTATTCCCTGAGAACTTTAAAGTATTTGAAGTTAAAATTATTTATCCGGAAGTCAACGGTGAATCCACTCGAGGATTACCGGTTCCGGAAAGATGAAAATGTGTATCAGGGTAATTTTCATATAACAGAGGGCGGTTTTAAAGCCCGGTTTGCCTGGAAGGAGGAATTTGCAGAAACCCCGTGGGGCAAATTTTCGCTTGGAACGGATTTTCCGGTAGTGTATGCCAATTTTACACGGGGTATGAATATTCTGAACGGTAATTTTGAATATACAAAAGTGGAGGCTGCAATTTCAAATGAAATCCGCACCAAAAACCTGGGCAAAACCAAAATGCAATTGGTGGGTGGAATGACCGGAGGTCCGGTTCCCGCCTTCAATCTTTATACCGGGCACGGATCCTATGGAAGCCGTTTGAATATATACAGTGAGCATAGTTTTGCCACTATGCGGTTGTCTGAATTTTTGGCAGACCGCTTTGTCTCTGTCTATTTAAATCAGGATTTCAAATCATTGCTCTTCCGGAAAGAAGGCTTCAGTCCAAATATCATGTGGTTGAATAACCTGGGATGGGGCTGGCTTAATAAACCTTCCCGGCATGATGGAATGAATACCCAATCCTTTGCGAAAGGGTATTTTGAAACAGGAGTAATGGCTGATAATATACTGGGGACCAGTCTGTTTAATTACGGTTTTGGAATATTTTACAGGTATGGTCCCTATGCCTTTGATAAATTTTCAGATAATCTGGCCTATAAAATCTCCATTGGATTCAATTTGTAGAACGCATCAGATTAGGATACCAGCTCTTTTAATGGGTTATTGGGGAATAAGCACCCTGAATCCCAGGTAATTCCCGGCTTTATTGGGAGGCAGGTGAAAACGTGCTGAGGTCTTTAGGTCTGTTGCCGGTGAATTCCAATGACCTCCCTTGTATACTTTGGATGAATCGTTGTACCCGTTTAAGCACCATTCAGCAGCATTGCCGGTCATGTCGAAAAGCCCGTAAGCATTGGGGGTTTTAATACCAACCGCATGGAGCTGTCCATTGGAATTTTCTTTATACCATGCGACTTCATCCAGAGAATAGTCGCTTCCACCATAGGGGTAATATGGTTTACTGGCGTAATACCATTCTTTTTCAGTAGGCAGACGTCCCCCCATCCATTGGCAGAAACTGTTGGCGCCTACCCATGTAACGTTAACCACCGGCAAAGATTCCCATCCATTCCCGGTTATAAAGTTCTCCCCGTTATAGGTGATTCCGGTCGTACCATTAAGGAAGATATACTTAATTCCTTCATAGCAACCGGTGGAATCTACCCCTATAGAATTCATAAATTTGGTATACTGTTGATTGGTCACTTCATATTTTCCAACTTCCATAGAATCGACGATGAGTGTATCATTTTCGACGGTCATTGTATCAGGTGAAAAAGATACAAAATCCATCGATATCTTGCTTCCCGGGTGACCTGAAAGGCTGATGGTTATGCTTGTATTGGCTTTCAGTGTATCTGCACCAACTTTATTGGTGTCTCCTTCCACATAATCTTCATAGTGATCCCTTACTGAGAAGTAGTTCCAGTTCTTATCTTCGGGCTTTTCATTGGTGTACCGGACCTTTGCGGATATCTGTGTGCTGGATTCTACCGTTAAATCACTGGTTGACAGGCTATAGGAAAATTGAGGCACAAAATCTTCTTTTTGCATCAGCGTGGAGTCTCCGGCTGTTAAGCTGATGCTGTGTACTTTGTAGTACTGGCTGAAATCCTTGAGCTGTGCCGTAATTTTTATTGTTGAACCTCTGACAATTTCCGTATTATTTTCGGGATTGGTGATTATTATTTCGGGGTTGAGCCTGGTTTCCTCCTGCATTTCGCAACTGTGCAGAAACAATGCTATGCCAGCCGATAAAAAAAGGCCAACGCTGAATACTTTTAGGTTTTTAATCATGATCAGGAAAATTTTAATGACCGATAAAGTTGAAGAACTATACGGTATTCTGCAATCCCGGGTTACATCCATCGGCATTCAGGTGCTCGTATTTTTTCTCTGAGCCAGGCGGCTCCTATCATTAAGCCATGTGTGATAAAATAAATGGCATCACACACGGTGACGCCATTTATTTTTAAAGATGATATATATTGGGTTTTGATTGCTCTATTCGAAGAATGCCTTCATCTTTTCAAAGAAGGTCTTGTCCGTTTCATCCGGGTTCGGTTGGAAATTGGAAGAATGCTCCATGGTTTCCATCATTTTTTTCTCTTCTTTGGTGAGATTTTTGGGAACCCATACATTGACGTTCACCAGCAGATCTCCCTTACCGTAACCATTTACTTCAGGCAGGCCTTTTCCGCGGAGGCGCAGTATCTTACCAGGCTGCGTGCCGGGTTCTACTTTGATCTTAACCTTACCATCCAATGTGGGGACTTCTACAGGCCCTCCCATTGCAGCAGTAGGGAAACTGATATAAAGTCCGTATATCAGATCATTTCCGTCGCGGGTGAAGTAAGGATGCTCTTTCTCCTCAATCAGGACGATCAGATCGCCGTTAATACCGCCTCGTCTGGCTGCGTTTCCTTTTCCGCTGACGGTCATCTGCATTCCTTCTGCTACGCCTGCCGGTATATCAACGGAAACAACCTCATTTCCTTTGACAATTCCTTCGCCATGACACTTGGTGCATTTGTTATGCAGTATCCTGCCTTCACCTCCGCATTGCGGACAACTTGAGGTGGTTTGCATCTGACCCAAAAAGGTATTGGTAACCTGTGTTACCTGTCCTGATCCTTTGCAGGTTGGGCATGTACTGTAAGCTGATGATGAAGCATTTTCCGCCCCTGTTCCGTTACAGGCATCGCATTGTATGTACTTATTGAGCTTCAGTTTTTTGTTGACTCCTTTTGCGATTTCCTCCAGGGTTAAAGCCACCTTTACTCGTATATTGGATCCCTTGCTGGTTTTTCGGCTTCTCCTTCTTCTGCCGGTAGTTTCGCCGAAATCTCCAAAACCACCGAAACCACTAAAGGCACTACCGAAACCTCCGCCAAAGATGTCACCAAACTGTTCAAAGATGTCTTCGATGGTCATACCACCTCCATGAAAGCCACCGCTACTACCGGCGCCGGCTCCACCTTTTACTCCGGCATGACCAAACCGATCATATTTTTTACGTTTATCCGGATTGCCCAATACTTCGTATGCCTCGGCTGCTTCCTTGAACTTTCTTTCCGCCTCTTTATCTCCGGGATTTTTGTCCGGATGATGTTTGATCGCCATCTTGCGGTAGGCTTTCTTAATTTCCTCCTGGGAAGCATCCCTAGAAACACCTAATATTTCATAATAATCTTTTTCACCAGCCATAAAATCTCTCTCTTTTCCTTATCTTTTTTGACAAATTTGTTTTGTTTTTTCAAAGGATTTAAACACTCGGGAATTAAAACTCCCGCTTCTATTCTCCTACAACGACTTTGGCGTATCTTAATACTTTATCGTTCAAATAATATCCTTTTTGCACTACATCTACTACTTTACCCTTCAGCTCCTCATTTTGTGCGGGAACCTTTGAAACGGCTTCGTGCTTGTCGGTGTCAAAATCCTTGTCTTGTGCTTCTATTTCCTTGACACCCTGTTGATTCAAGAAATCTTTGAATTTGTTATATATCAGATAAACACCATCTTTAACGGCCTGGATGTCTCCAGCCTCATCAATTGACTGAAGCGCACGCTCAAAATCATCCATAATGGGAAGCAATCCTTTCAGAATATCTTCCCCTGCCGATTTTGTGAGCTCCATCTTTTCTTTGAGGGTTCTTTTCCTGTAGTTGTCGTATTCTGCTGTTAATCTGAGATATTTATCCTGAAGTTCTGCCAGTTTTTCTTTATCTGATTTTTCTTCTTTCTTTTCTTCTTCCTGTTGTGCTTCCGCTTCTTCTTGCTTCTGTTCCTGTTCCTGTTCCTTTTTCTCTTTATCCTCAGCAGATTTTTTGCCCTCTTTCTTTTTGGATTTTTCCTTTTTCTGCGAAGCACCTTTTTGTTTTTCTTTTCCCTGACTTGTCTCCTCAGTTGTTTCCTGTGCTATCGTTTCTTTACCTTGCTCTTCCTGGGCCTGCTGTTGCGTTTGTTCCTGTGTTTCTTCTGTATTGAGTTGTTCCTGATTTTTCTTTTCTTCTGATTTCATATTTTTTTCTTTTGTCATATCCAAATCCTGTTTTTTTAATATCCACACAACCTGATTTAAAAAATTTTATTTGTATTGATCAAATAATTTGCCAAAATATGGTATTGCGACAAATTGGCACAAGGCAAGGAGCAGCTAAATGAAATTGTGGCAAGTTTTGTTTAGTCCGTCCTTTGGATGTCAGCTCCAATCTGGTTCAGCCGTGTATCGATATTTTCATATCCACGGTCAATTTGGTCGATATTATGAATGGTGCTGGTACCATCAGCATAGAGTGCAGCAATGAGTAGCGCCACTCCGGCTCTTATATCGGGGGAGGTCATTTTGGTAGGGCGCAGTCTGATCTGATGGTCCTGACCTATTACTGTTGCTCTGTGAGGATCGCAGAGAATAATCTGGGCACCCATGTCTATGAGCTTGTCTACAAAGAAGAGCCTGCTTTCAAACATTTTTTGGTGGATCAGCACACTTCCCCGGGCCTGGGATGCAATCACCAAAATTACGCTAAGCAGGTCGGGAGTCAGGCCCGGCCAGGGCGCATCGGCAATGGTCATGATCGAACCGTCTATGAATGTTTCAATCTCGTAATGTTCGTGTTTGGGAATGTAAATGTCATCTCCATTTCTTTGGACTTCTATTCCCAGTCTTCTGAAAGACTGGGGGATGATACCCAGATTATCGTATGAAACATTTTTGATGGTTAATTCCGATTGGGTCATTGCGGCTATGCCAATGAAACTGCCCACTTCGATCATATCAGGGAGAATATGGTGTGAGCAGCCTTTTAGTTCCCCTACACCTTTAATTGTTACCAGATTTGAACCGATCCCGGTAATGGAGGCACCCATTCGGTTAAGCATGTGGCAGAGTTGTTGTACGTAAGGTTCACATGCTGCATTGTATATGGTGGTGGTTCCCTCTGCCATGGAAGCGGTCATGATGATGTTGGCCGTGCCTGTCACTGACGCTTCTTCAAGCAGCATATAATTGCCCTTCAAACGGGCGCCTTCTATGGTATAAAAGTTGCTTGTATGGTTATATATAAAGCTGGCTCCCAGTTTTTCGAATCCCTGAAAATGAATGTCCAGCCGCCTTCTTCCTATTTTGTCTCCGCCGGGTTTGGGGATATATCCTTTTCCAAACCGGGATAGCAAAGGTCCCATGATCATTATTGAACCTCTCAGACCTTCTGCTTTTTCTGTAAATTCTGTGGTCTGCAAATAATCAAAGTTGATGCTCTCAGCTTTAAAGCTGTAAGTAGAGTTGGATTCCCTGGTTACCGTCACCCCCAGACACTTGATCAGATCAAGCAGTTTATTGACATCCCTGATGTTGGGTATATTGTGGATGGTTACTTTCTCAGGAGTAAGGAGTGTAGCACAGATTACCTGAAGCGCTTCATTTTTGGCCCCTTGTGGATTGATCTCTCCCTTTAGGGTTTTGCCTCCACGGATGATAAATGAACCCATAAATCAATGGGATTTTTGATGGTGATTGTTGCTGTTTTTCCCTTTTTTGGGGTTTCGTTTCTTTTTAAGTTTACTGACTATGTCCTTGGCGCCCGCCAGTTTGACTTTTTCCCGGTCCACCTTGATTTTTCCATCTGAAAGTTTCTCTATATCATTAAATATTTGTTCATCGCTTACGCTGTCCTTGTTCCAGGAGATGTAGTTTTTCTTCATCTGATTGCCTATGGTTTCAATAAGTGCCTTCTTTTCTTCCCCTTCTTCAAACTCTGTAGCCTTTTGAATCAGTTTTTCTATGATTTTTCCGTAATGCTTGTATTTTATCTCTTTGTTGTTATAGGGAACGGGATCGGGCTCACTTCTTAAGGTTTCCTTTGGAGGAGCTTCATAAGGAGAGTCAATATCCAGTTCATACTCGGCCATAATGAGGAGGTGGTCCCAGAGTTTATGTTTGAAGTCGGCTATATCCTTGAAGTGTGGATACATGCTACTCATGATCTCAATAATAGATTGAGCCATCCTGTTCCGTTCCTCCCTGTCTTTGATTGTCTTGCAATATTCTACCAGCTTCAGGATGTTTCTCCCATACTCCGGTAAGATCAATTGTTTTTTGCTTGTATTATACTCCATATAAGATGAGATTAAATTTGTACAAAATTAGTGGTTTTTGAATTGATAACAAATTATCAGGATATTATTTTTAGTTTGGCAAATTTCAGAAGCAATTGTTTTTGACCATGTTCATTGAAAAATATAGTGGCTTTGGTATTAGGCGGCCCTCCCTCAATATTGAGAATCTTTCCCTTGCCAAAACGGTCATGTTCCACTTTCATGCCTACCTGAAGCTCTCCTTTATACTCGGTTTGAGGTTGTTCACCCTTTGGTCTTCTGCCTATTTTCTTCAGGTTGGGATTTTTGGGCGAGGCGTTCACACCATGGGTAAATGCTGTTCCCGTTTTCATATCCTCAGTTTCGCCTTCCCCGTTCGCACCCGATTCAAAGTCAGGAAAAATCATATGTTGCGGATCAATCTCGTAAATGAATCTGCTTGGACGCGATTTATTTGATACACCCCATTTATAACGGTTGTTTGCATAGCTTAGTATGGCTTTCTCTTCCGCCCGCGTTAGCGCAACATAAAAGAGCCTTCTTTCTTCCTCCAGTTCTTTGTCACTGTTCATAGACATCTTTGACGGAAATAACCCCTCCTCAATACCTGCCAGATAAACATTCTTGAATTCCAGACCTTTTGCTGAATGCATGGTCATGATCGTAATTTTGTTAATGTCTTCTTCTCCTTCATTGTCGGCGTTT
This sequence comes from Bacteroidales bacterium, assembly GCA_018334875.1. Lineage (NCBI taxonomy): Bacteria > Pseudomonadati > Bacteroidota > Bacteroidia > Bacteroidales > Bacteroidales bacterium. The sequence goes on from JAGXLC010000001.1 coordinate 23,644, forward strand.
GTCAGCAAGGAAACATTTTGAATGTATTCTTCCAAAGTTGGTATCTCTTCGCCCTGATAACGCTCAGTAAAATCCTTTATTCCGTTCAATATTTCCTGTACATTTTCAAATTTATTTTGTTCCTGCAAGGTTCCGGCATTTTTCAGGTCATTGATAATTCCTGATTTTTCAGCAATTGTTAGGGCAGCCTGATAAGCATCCTCTTCTATGGCAAGCCTGCTGAATTCCTTTATCATTTCGGTGAATTTTCTGATCTTGCCTGCTGTATTCTTGTTAAGGTCGATCGGATATTCTTCTAAGTTTTCCAACACATCCCAGATATTCAGAGCGTGTTCGTCCGCATAGCTTTGAATTTTCCCCAAAGTTGTTTTACCAATACCCCGTGCCGGATAATTGATGATTCTCAATAAGCCTTCTTCATCCTTAAAGTTTATGCTGAGCCTTAAATAAGCCAGCATATCCTTGATCTCCTTTCGCTGATAGAAGGAGATTCCGCCATAAACCTTATAGGGCAGGTCAAATTTTCTGAACGCCTCTTCGAAATTTCGCGATTGGGCATTGGTTCTGTAAAGAATGGCAAAATCCCCGTAATCGTAGCCTTCGCTGTTGATTTTGTCACTGATAGACCGTGCAATGTTATAGGCTTCCTCGGTATCGGTAAACGATGATAATACTTCGATCTTATCCCCTTGTTGCTGCTCAGAGAATACATTCTTGTGAATTTGATTTTCATTTTTGCGGATCATGCTGTTGGCAGCATCCACAATGGTCCTGGTGGAGCGGTAGTTTTGTTCCAGCTTAAACAGCCGGGCATCCTGAAAATCCTTTTGGAAATTCAGAATGTTTTCGATTTTTGCTCCCCTGAAAGAGTAAATGCTTTGAGCATCATCGCCTACTACGCAAAGGTTTCTAAATTTTTGGGAAAGTTTTTTGACGATCAGGTACTGGGCAAAATTGGTATCCTGGTATTCATCCACAAGCACATAGTGAAATTTGTCCTGGTACTTTTTTAAAATTTCGGGATGATCCCTGAATAAAATATTGGTGTTTAGCAGCAGGTCGTCGAAATCCATGGCATCTGCTTTTCGGCAGCGTGAAGAGTAAATGCGGTATATGTCCGCAATGCGTGGCCTTCTTGAGTTTTCATCCTGCTGGGTGATATCTGGACTGTTGGAATATGACTGACTGGTAATCAGGTTGTTTTTTGCCGTAGATATTCTCCCCAGCACCTGATTGGGCTTATATACCTTTTCGTCCAGGCTCAGTTCCCTGATAATCTTTCTTACCAGGTTTTTTGAATCAACGCTGTCATAAATGGTATAGTTTTTCGAATAACCGGTAGCCCGGGATTCCAGCCTGAGAATCCTTGAGAATACGGAATGAAAAGTCCCCATCCATAATTTACGCGCCGATTCTTCATCCACCATCTCGGCTATTCTTTCTTTCATCTCTGAGGCTGCCTTATTGGTAAAGGTCAGTGCAAGGATATTCCAGGGTTTTACGCCTTTTTTCAGTAGATAAGCTATACGGTAGGTTAAAACCCTTGTCTTCCCTGAACCGGCTCCTGCTATAACCAGGGAGGGTCCCTGATAGTTTTTTACAGCTTCTTTTTGTGCTTGATTCAGTTGCTTTAGAAAATCTTCCAATTGATGTAGAATTTTTTGAAATACAGTCAAAAACCGCAAAATTAATTCCCTTCTGCGATTCTTCAAAAATAAAAAATATGGCTCTATAGTTTATATAATAATATTAAGCACTTTTCAACAAATTTTTTAATATTGTCTTATAAATGGATATAAATTTTAATGATGGCCGGAAAAAGACTCATCTCAAGTATTTTATTTTTTCTGATCGCGTTTTCCTTTTCTTCTTATGCCCAGTTGTACGATTTTGAAGGCAGTGCTGATGCCTATAGGTCTACCGCATATGGGGAAGACACCATTTTTGTTTTTTTCTCCGGGAATGAGAACAAGGAAATGGCGGCAACCCATTCCACAGATGATACTTCGGATTTCCTATGGAAACGTTTTAACAGAAATACCCAGGAATTCGATTCGCTCTTCGTTCATAAGGATACTACCTTGTCAAAAATCAGGCTGGATTCTCTATTTGCTCAGGGAGTACTTTACCGGCCTGCAGAAGGATTGCGTGTAGAGATTTTAAATGACAATGACAGTTTGGAAACTTACAATGCCTGGGTGATAATGGACACCATTCCGGATTTCGGAGAAATCAGAATAGAAGAGAATACCTGCAATACCCTCTGGCTGGCAGTGGATACTTTTAGCATGGATTATACCTATTATGACCTCAGTGATTCGCCCCCCAGCACCCTGACCCTCCCCAATAATCGCAATGTACTCTGGGAAGCCAGTGAAGATGTGGAAATTCACAGTCCAAATACGCTATACTCCGGATATGGGGATCGTTTGATTGGTAAAATCGGCAATGTCCCTGTCATGCCTTACCAGGATTCCGATTATACCCTCACGGTGAGCAATGTTTTTGAGAACAGCCGTTCAAAAACAATTGATAATGTAGAGGCCAAAGCAGTTCAAGCGGAGTTTGATGTAAAAAAGATATTGGATGACGGCCAGGTGGTGGATTATAATAAGCGTGAAGTGAATGAGGCGCTGTTGGATGTGACTTTTGAAAACAATTCCAAAAATGCCTCGGATTATGACTGGGTGGGATTCAATGATTCATTAAATATACTCATGGGCCGCGACAGCATTCTCTGGAGTTCGGAAGATCAAATTCCTTCTGAAACTGAGATTGAACCGTACACACCCGGAAAATACCCGGTACGTCTTACAGTGAGTAATGAGCATTGCATGGACAGTACCACCTTTTATCATATTGAAGTGGATTCTTCGAGAATTGATACTACCACCATACCCAATGTCTTCACTCCCGACAACAATGGGATAAATGATTACTTTGTGCTGCCCAAGAAAAGCAATGTAACAGGTGGCAGGAGGGGTGTGGTATCCATGAAATGGATAGAGGTTTCTGTCTTCAACCGTTCCGGTGAGCTGGTATACCGTTTTGATGGTAAACCTGAAGACTGGCAAGGCTGGGATGGAAAAGTCAGGAACAGCAACCGTGATGCGGCGGAAGGGACTTATATCTATGTGATTAAGGGCAGGGGATATGATGGTGTCATGCACGAGGACAGGCAATATTCGGGATTCCTGTACCTTTTCCGTGAAAATTAAGGTTTATACTTTCATAAAGAAAAAGCCCCGGAAGGAATGTTTTCCTCCCGGAGCTTTTTATCAGGGTCATTGTTGGTGATTAGCCCTTTTCTTCCTCCTTTTTTGCCTCGAATTCTTTGATTAGTTTCTCCTGGATTTCCGGTGGCACTTGCTGGTACTCTGAAAATTTCATAGTATAGGTAGCGCGTCCGCCGGTGAGCGAACCCAGTGAAGTGCTGTATTTGTGCATTTCTGAAAGGGGCACTTTGGCTTTGATCTTTTCAAAACCTCTTTCACTGTCCATTCCCTCTACCATAGCCCTTCTTCCCTGCAGGTCGCTCATTACATCGCCCATTCTGTCGCTTGGTACAAGGACTTCAATTCTGTAAATGGGTTCCATGATCTTTGGATTGGCATCTTTAAAAGCTTTTTCAAATGCGGTTCGTCCGGCGGTTTTAAATGATACCTCATTGGAATCCACGGGATGCATTTTTCCGTCATATACGGCAACTCTTATATCGCGGGCATAGGAGCCAGTCAATGGTCCGTTTTCCATTTTTTCCATGATTCCTTTCAGTATGGCGGGCATGAATTTGGCATCAATGGCGCCACCTACAATGCAGTTATAAAAGATCAGTTTTCCGCCCCATTCAAGTTCATGCTCCTGTCTGTCACGAATGCTAAGAGATATATCCATCCCGTTTACCTTATAGGATTGGGGATCCGGTGCATCTTCCTTATGGGGTTCTATCACCAGGTAAACTTCACCAAACTGGCCTGCACCACCCGATTGTTTCTTGTGTCGATGACTGGCCTGAGCCACTTTGGTGATGGTTTCCCGATAGGGTATCTTGGGGGGAAGGAATTCTGTTTCGATTTTTGATATGTTGTCCAGATGCCATTTCAGGATATTCAATTGGTGTTCGCCCTGACCATGGAGGATGATTTGCTTTAGTTCTTTGGAATATTCCACCTGGAGGGTTGGATCAATCTGCTGCATCTTGTTAAGCTCTTCTCCCAGCTTTTCTTCATCCGATTCATTCACTGCTCTTATGGCTGAGCGATACTTGGGTTCCGGGAATTCAATAGAAGGGAACTTATAGTTAATTTTTGGCTGGTTTAGTGTATGGTTGAGCTTTGTGTCTTTTAATTTTACTGCAGCTCCAATGTCTCCGGCCATTAGTTTGCTTACTTTTTCCCTATGCTTACCTGCCGTGACATAGAGTTGAGATAACCTTTCCTTGCTTTGGGTAATGGCATTGACCAGGTCCATGCCTTCTTGCAATGTTCCTGACATGACCTTAAAATAATTGATGTCGCCAATGTGCGGCTCATTGAATGTTTTGAAGAAAAACAGGGACACGGATCCGTCGGGATCAAATTCAACTTCGGTTCCGTCCTGGGTTTTGGGAGTTTCTCGTTCGGTAGGAGAGGGGCAGGAGTTTATAATGAATTCCATTAGCCGTTGCACTCCAATGCCTTTACCGGCTGCTGTGCAGAAGATTGGAAATATTCCCTGTTGGGCCAGCCCTTCTTTGATCCCTTTCATCATTTCTTCTTCGCTTAGTGTATCTTTCTCAAAGAATATCTCCATCAGGCTTTCGTCATTTTCTGCCGCAGCTTCGATCAGTTCATTGTGGTAATGTTCTGCCTGATCCTTCTGGTCATCAGGAATCTCATGTTCTTCCGTAACCTGTTTATCCGGATTGTATTTATACATTTTCATTTTGACTACGTCGATGATTGAGTCGAAACTTAGTCCTGCATTTACCGGATATTGAGCTACTGCTGCCTTGCTTCCGAAATTTTGCCGGATGTTTTCCAGCGTTTTTTCAAAGTTGGCTTTCTCATGATCCAAGTGGTTCACCACGAAAACAAAGGGCATGTTATGGCGCTCGCAATAACGGCTGTGGATCTCTGTTCCCACTTCAACGCCGCTTTGCGCATTGATTACCATCATCCCCGAATCCGCAGCATTGAATCCGGCTACCACTTGACCTATGAATTCATCCCCACCCGGTGCATCAAGAACATTAATTTTGTGGTCCTTAAATTCCGTATACAGTATGGAGGAATAAACGGAGTTGAGGCTTTCCTGTTCCACCTGGTTATAATCTGATACTGTGTTTTTGCCCTGAATGGTTCCTTTCCGGTGAGTGACACCGCCTTCATAGAGCATGTCTTCGCTCAGAGTGGTTTTACCGCTTCCGGCATTTCCCAGTAGAACAATATTTCTGATTTGATTGGTGTGATAGATTTTCATAGTTTCTTACTGCCTTTTAATTACATTATTAAATGGTTATTGATATTAATAGCTTGTCTTCTACTTGTTTGTAAGACAAGGAGTCAAATTTAGTAAAATTTTGTTAACATTCCAGCTTTATCAACAATAGCTTTTACACAAAATTTCCAGTTAAATTTTTAGTTTCTTCTAAAGAAAGTGTTATTTTTGCACATTCTATAAAATAATGGTGGATGTAGCTCAGGTGGTTAGAGCGCTGGATTGTGGTTCCAGAGGTCGTGGGTTCGAGTCCCATCCTCCACCCTGCAGTATGGACTCCGGGGTAAAGCTGCCGGAGTTTTTTGTTTTTTACCCCGAATTATTTTTAATAATTTTTTGACGCTATAAAATGCAGTGGTTTATTTCGTCAAAGGAAAATGCACGTTTATCTACAAAAAATGACGTTTAGTAAAAACATCAGGAATGTTTCACCTTCTCTGTAGATGTTTTCGTTTCTTTGTTATTGGAATTGAACGACCCGATTGTTTAGTGTCGGTTTTCGGATCTATGAGGACAACCATCTGAAATCCAAACAAACAGTATTATGAGGTGGTTATTTTTAATTTTGATTTTGGCAATTGCCTTTAATAGTGCAATTGCTGAAAGGCCTCCTGCAACTTATATGGGTCTTAAGGCAAAATGCAGGAGTATGTCTGAGAAGGAAAAACAGGTGGTTTATATCCGGAAACAGGTTATTGTGGGTGTAGCAACTGGCGCTGCCATTTTTGCAATGAACGAATATTTTATCTGGACCCGGAATGATGCTTTCCATAGTGTTATGCCTTACTTTGCAGTAGCTTACACCATGTATCAAACCGTTAACATCATTATTGGCAAGTCGGTTGGTGAACAGTGGGACATTACAGAAAACGGAGGCCTAACTTTCTATCTGTTTTAATTTTTTTTAAAAGGGCAGTGTTGCTGCATCTCATTCTGCATCAGAATGTTTTTTAAGGTAGTCTTTCTACGCTCATGTAATAATAAATACCTCTTTCTCTCAGATAGTTCATAATGAATGGGAAAAATTCCTTTTCCTTGCCTAAAATTTCAGGGGGTTGGACCCCTTTTAATTTACATTGTTTTTCATCGAGCAGGTTAATGACTGCTGTTGCAGTGAATCCTGTTGTCCTTCCCATCGAACTCAGACCGGTTTCTTTGTTGTATTCATCATACATATCGTAAATAAACCGGGAACGCTCCTTATTCGTGGTCCCTTCCATGGTTACACGCATTATAGTAAACTCTTCTTCTTCCGGTTTAAGCTCCCATTCGCGCATCAATACCTTGTTGGTTACATCAATGGGTCGGACCTTCTGATCCCCTACGTTGATCTCTTGTTTGTCAAAGAAACCCGATTGTTTAAGGGCTTCTATCATTCGGATATGCCCCGGATAACGGAGTGTCTTCTCTTTCATGTGGGGAATGTGGCTCATGGTTTTAAGCAGGGAGCGAAGCCCGTCCGTGTTGAAAGCCTCCAGGTGACCTATGTTTCTGAAGTATACCATTTCGGCATCACTCATGGCTGGTTTGGTAACCAGATCTCCGTACTCTTTGATCCTGGCCGGGCGAAAATATTCTTCCAGCACATCAATGGGAGAAAAAGGGGCTTTGTAATCGAATGGAAATTTGCGTTCTTTTGGTAAGCCGCCTACCATATATTCGAAGCGTTCCACTTGCATCTCATGGCTGTGAAACCCCAGAATGATGTTGGGCATTCCCGGTGCCACACCGCAATCCGCAATGGCTGTAACACCATTTTGTTTTGCCTTTTCATCAAGCTGCATAAAATCTTCGGGCATGAATGAGATATCCACCACATCTTTTCCGCTTTCAATGACTGCTTCCAGCGTATTGTAGCCCATAAATCCAGGCACGGCGGAAACCACATAGTCAGCGTCCGTCACTACTTCTTTAATATTTTGGGGGTTATTTAAGTATTTTTGTATGGGTTTTACTCCATACTTTTCATGGCAGTAGTTTAAAGCCTTTTCGTCAACATCTACGGCAGTTACCTGGTATTTTTCGGAAAGATCGGCGACGATTGCTTTTCCAACCATTCCTGTACCCAGAACAGTTATTTTCTTTTTCATAGAAAATGCATTTTAATTCAGGATGTATAATACAAATTTACATTTTTTTATGGCTTATTGGCCAATATCAAAAACATGGCAGCCTCTGAAAAAAATTATACACCTTAAAATTAATAAATTTTAAAACACATTCGGCAATTAAAGTTTAACCATTTTTTTTATACTTGTTCCCGGTTAAAAAAAGAGATTATGAAGCGATACGATCCGCAGATGCACACAGCCGAACACATTCTGAACCAGACGATGATCCGTATGTTTGGCTGTGACCGGTGTTTTGCCATGCACCTGGAAAAGAAGAAGAGCAAATGCGATTACTATTTCAACCGTCCGCTCACTGAAGATGAGGAAGAGCAGATTCAGGACAAGGTAAACCGGGTGATCAATCTGGGATTGCCGGTAACTGAAAAACACATAGATATGTCGGAAGCAGGCCACCTTTATGATATTTCCAAATTACCTGAACAGGATCTTCATTCTGTTCGTATTGTGATGGTAGGAGATTACGATGCCTGTCCCTGTATTGGCGAGCATGTATCGAATACTGCCGAGATCGGTGAATTTCGCATCACTACTACAAGTTTTGAGAATGGCGTTCTGAGGATCCGGTTCAAGCTGGATAAAAGCAAATAGTTAAAAATTAATGATTTCCGGTAAGTATTTTTTGCAGGGAACTTCTTGCGCAAAAAAATTCGAATATCCTTAACCCCGCATTAGAAAAACCGGCTTTTTGCGAGATTTATTGAAGCAAAAAACCAGGTTTTTCAATAGCGTCAGAATTATTCTTGAATAATTCGGGTTAAAACTTAAAGTATATAAACGGCTGTATTGCTGCTGATTTTACCTGATATATGATGATCACCAAAAGGAGTACGGCCAATACTTTCACTACCCATGGGGTTTGGATGAACCATCCCCTGTACCGTTCTTTGAAGCTGGCAGGAAGCCAGTGCAGAATGAATCCAGCCGCAATCACTCCGAATATTTCCTGATAGGAAATGATTATCCGGGGAATCAGCTCGGCTTCGAAATTGTAGAGTATCTGACTGATCATCTGGTTGGCTTTGCGCATATTCTGGGAGCGGAAAAAAATCCAGGCGGCTGTAACAACATGGAATGTAATAAATACGGAAAAAAATCTGTTCAGGCGGCTTCTTTTATAGATGGGATGATAATGGGGATATAGATTTTTCATCAGTGACATCCATAGTTTATGGATGACCAGCGCGACTCCGTGTATTCCGCCCCAGATAATAAACCGAAGATGTGCCCCGTGCCATAATCCACCCAGCAACATGGTAATCATGATGTTGATGTGGCGGCGAAGTTTCCCTTTTTTGTTACCTCCCAGCGGAATATAAAGGTAATCCCGCAGCCATGAAGACAGGGATATATGCCACCTCTTCCAAAAATCGGTTACACTGATGGCCTTATAGGGAGAATTAAAGTTTACGGGCAAACGAAATCCCAGGAGAAGGGCCACGCCAATGGCAATATCCGTATAACCGGAAAAATCGCAATAAATCTGAAGCGAATAGCCATATACAGCCATTGCATTTTCAAATCCGCTATAGGAAAGAGGTGCTTCAAAAACCCGGTCAACATAATTAATGGAGATGTAATCGGAAATCAGCATTTTTTTTATCAGCCCGGTCATGATCAGAAAGAGCGCATGCGAAAACTCCCGTTGGGTGAGTTTGAATTTCTGATAAAGCTGTGGTACGAATTCCGCCGCTCTGACAATCGGACCGGCAACAAGCTGTGGGAAGAACGATACATAGAAGCCGAAATCAATGATGTTGTTCACCGGCTTGATCTTCCCCCGGTATATATCCACCGTATAGCTGATGGTTTGAAATGTGTAGAAAGATATCCCTACCGGAAGGATGATGGTACTGACATCAAAATTGGTTTCTGCGAGTTGATTTGAGAATTGAGCCAACAGGTTCACAACCTCGTAGTTGGTATCGAATATCCTGTTGATCATGTTAATAAAAAAATAGCTGTATTTGAAGTAGGAAAGCACTCCCAGATTGATGATCACACTGGTGGCGACGAATAGTTTCTTTTTCATCCTGCTGTTTGCCTGATATATAAGATGTCCCAGTGTATAGTCTGCGATCGTTGAGAATATCAGAAGTGTGAAAAAATAACCGCTCGATTGATAATAGAAGAAGAGGCTCATCACAAAAAGATAGGCATTGCGAATGGCACGCCTGCGATACAGTATGCTGTAAAAGGCCAGAAGTACGGTAAAGAAAGCCCAAAAATAAAGCCTTGTGAAAAGCATGGGCTTTTCCTCGGAATACATCAGTATTTCTTTCAGATACTCCACAAGTCGGGCTTAAGGGTTCAAAAGATCCTTTGCAAAAAATGAATGGAAATTGCTCAAAAAAGCATCAAAGAAGAGGTTGGCTTTGAGCTGGTAACCATCTTTATTCAGGTGAAGTTTGTCGCTGGCTGTAAGGTTTTCCTTGCTCCAGTGGTTAATTGCCCCGGTATCTCCCATAATTCTGTAGAAATCCCAATATCCGCAGTTAAATTCGTTGGCTGCCCGGATAATCTGCTCCCTGGCTATACGGTTGTTCGGATTTTTATATTTCCCTTCTCTTAGTGTATTGCCGGGAGTTGTAAGGAGTATCCATGCATTGCCGGTATTTTTTCTAATGGTGGTGATCAGCTTTGTCAGATTTCTATAAAATGACTGGCCGTTGAACTTACGGTTATAAGCCTCATTGGTTCCCAGGGAGATGATGACCCAGTCGGGTTGAAGTTTTTTCAGATGCAGGGGCATAAGGTCTGACTTGAGATAGGACCGGGCTGTAGCTCCATTTACCCCTATGCCGTGATAATTGAGTGCACGGTCTTTATGTTTGATTACAATTCCCGATAATCGAAACCAACTACTGTCCCTGGTTTTTATTTTTCGAACCCTCAGGGTGAGCGAATCTGCAGGTTGTTCAAATTGAATGCTGGTAACATTGGTATCGGTGCGGCTTTTTATGGGTTTTCCATTAATGCGGAGGTTGTAGGTTGAATCCGGATAATTGCAGAATAATTCCGTCTTTTTGATCCGATAATTGAGATAGGGAAAATAGTCTTTGATCTTAATCTTCAGTGTGGCCAGGGTATCCCTGGTTTTTAGGTTGATACCCGACAGGCCCAGTTGGCTGCAGGAATTATTTTCCACAGCTCTGCAGGAGGACCATTTTCCGGAAGACACAGTATGATAATGTCCCGGGTTGTTGGTTTGTGCAGCATGGTAAGGGAAGATAAACCCCAGATTGGCAGATGAAGTGTTACTGAAATAGTGGTGGAAGTTTTTCCTGATCTCATTGGAATAAAAACCTGCCTGCAAATGGGAATCACCCATATGTAGTATGTTAACGGGAATGGTATCTGTATGGCATGATTTACTGAATTTTTTCATCAAATTCCTGTAATGAAGCGTATCCTCAATATTTTTGAATCGATTTTCCTGTAAATTTAAAAATTTATAATGAAAATAATTGTTTTGGGAAGACGAACTGCTTATCAGAAGTAAAATAAAAAGAGCTGCAAAGCAGAGTATCCGTATCATCTTATTCATTTGCCTTCTACTTTGGTGTTTAAGGTTTGTTTATTTTGTTTGTATTCACGATAATCGTGCATAAGGGCTTTATAAAACATTTTGGATATGACCACTGAGCCTTTGTAGGTAAAATGGGTAAAATCTTTTCTGGCCAATGGAGGATCGGCGAATACCCATCCCGGCATTGAATTTTTTCCTCCCATTGCTTCATAGGTATCCCAAAAAGCACAACCTGCCCGGAATGCTGCTTTTTTCTGGGCATCCCTTATTTTGGGAATATTGGGGTAGGACTCATATTCGCCTCTTTTTTTTCTTGACATATCCGTAACACCCATAACAATGACCGACAGATCCTGGTCGAATGATTTAAACATCCTGAGCTGATTGTATAATCTTTCTTCATAGAAATCGTAATTATCGCGCACCACAGGAACGATATTCACACCAAAATGGAGAATAATAAGTTTTATATTGAATTTGTTGAACATAGACCTGAAGAAGGCGGTGTCGGATTTTGTAAAGTCTGTTCCACTGCTGCCCCGCAGGGGTATATTATCTAACGCAACCCCTTGCTCCCCGTCTAGTGCGATGCCATATATATTGGGGCTGTGGTTCCCCTGAAACCCTAGCGTAAACTCTTCGACCGTTTTCGGTATTTCCCATTTTACTTCCTTTAATGAGTTAGAGGCGGGTCTTATATCTGCGTCCGCTGTTTTTCCCTCATAATTCATCTTTGCGATAAAAGGCTCTTCATTATAGCCATAAAAGATCCTGCACTGGGTATATTCCGAGGCGAGATCGAATGCAATTGACGAAGAACGAATGTTGAGCCGGGCTTTATACACTTCATCCTGATGATGACTGTAATAGGGAGAAAACCTCGAAAACGACATGAGCACACCAAACCGTTTATGATTGAAATTGGCCTGATTCAAATCTTTAAGTGTGTAACGCTCCCAGTTGCCTGAATGGGAATGGTTTAATGAAATGTTTGTATTGCCTGGCAATACAAGGGGAAACAATCCAATACCCCCACCACCGAATTTTTTTTGCAGTTGATTTCTGATATATGAGGATATTCGATCTCCCTCAATCTGGGAATCCCCATAATGTAGTATTCTGATCAGTTCATTATTATGATGTAGGTTTGTCAGTGAACGGAAAAAAGGATACAAAACGTGGGGATCGTTTTCCGGATATTGTAGTAGATTTACCTTTGCCGCTCTTTTATCCTGCCTGACCTGGTTTATGGTATCGGTAAGAGCCGTATCCGCCGAGTCTTTTGAAGAAACCAATGTATCCTTTTCAGCGGTTCCGGCTGTTGTGTCCCGGATATCCGGCGCCACGGTATCTACATACATGTTGTCTTGTACTTGTATAATATCGGATATGTCTTTATATTCTGTTTCCCGGGGAGCAAGCAACTGCTTCCAGGAAGGAAACTTTACTGTGAAACCGGGGATAATCTGAATGCCATCGCGGGGATAGTAATAGGAGATGAAAACAATAAGGGCCAGGATAGTAAGAAAGGTCAGAAAGATTTTATAAGGTTTCATCATCCTGAGAAGGTTTTACGTTCGTAATCCCGGATTTTAGTTTATACCCATTATACCGTTTTTTAAACCGTAATGTTACGATATTGGGTTGATGAGGAAAGGCAGTATCCCGCGATCAGGTGTTTTCCTTGATCTTTAAATACTGCCCCGCTTTTATTTTCCGTGCATTGGGAAGATTGTTCAGTTTTATGATATCTTTTTCAGTAACACCCGGGTATTTTCTGGCAATATCCCATAAAGTATCTCCATATTTGACTTTATAGTATATATAATCTTTATCAAGATCATCCTTTTCTTTGATTTGGGTTTGGGTTTGGGTTTCGACAGGGGCTCCGGCTATTTGTTGTTTTTCTTCGAACGACATTGAGTTGAGCTTTTCATAGTAATTTTTCCTGTTTTTAGGGACATAAACTACCAGTTTCTGACCTGTGCGAATCATGCTGCCCCGGAGGTTATTCCATCGTCTTAATTGAGAGGCTCTTACATTAAACCATTCGGCAATGTAGCCCAGGTTATCACCGGATTTTACTTCATAATAAACTTTGGCTTTTCCTGTGGGAGTCTGCTGAACAAAATTTGATCTCCGGGGATTTTTGAGGATGTCTTCCCGGAAGAAGACAGAGTCTTTATAACTGTATATAGAATCCTGAAGTTCAATAAATTTACCTGTGTTTTCCATGGGCAGTTTCAGAGAAAAGGTATGTTGACCGGAGGCCGGTATAAGGTTTTTTCTGTATTGTGGGTTGAGGTCCTGCAAGTGTTTGAGAGGAATGTTAAGTACCTGGGAAACCTGTTCGAGGTGCAATTTTTGACGCACGTGAAGTGTATCGGTCAGGTAGGGTAAGTCAATTTTATCCCGGTATAGGTCGTGATCTTCATGATAATTCATCATATACATTACTGCCACCAGCGCAGGATAATAGCCTCTCGTTTCGTAGGGCAGGTAATAATAAATATCCCAGAAATTTTTCTTCCCTCCCGATCGGTATATTGCTTTTCTTACATTGGTGGGTCCGCAATTGTAAGCAGAAATTGCCAGATCCCATTCTCCAAAAATCTCATAAAGGTCTTTCAGGTATTTTGCTGCCGCGTGGGTGGACTTCGTAGGGTCCCTGCGTTCATCTACAAAGGAGTTTATGGTCAGTCCATAGAGTTTACCAGTTCCATACATAAACTGCCATAAACCTGTGGCTCCTGCTCTGCTTACTGCCCCCGGATGGAGAGCAGACTCAACCACTGCCAGATATTTCAGCTCATGTGGTAATCCGTATTGATCAAATACTTTCTCAAAAATCGGAAAGTAATGTTCCTTAAGCCCCAGCATGATTTTAACTTTGTCCCTTCGTTCAACGGTATACACATGGATAAAATTCCTGATAATTTGATTGTAACTCAGTTCAATGGCTGATTGAATGTTGTTTATTCTTTCAATGTAAACTGAATCGGGGTAAACCGGAGCTGAAGTATCGCCTTCGGAATATCCGGTTTCCTCGGTAATGAAGTCAGATTTTTCTATATAATATTGTTGAATGAGAGCATCCACGTTTTCGGCAAAATTTTTCTCAATGGATTTCACTTCGGGATAAACCTCTTTCTGTGCTTCTGTTTTATTTGGGCAAGATACCAGTAAGGACCCGCCGACAACCAAAGTTATCAATAATCGATTCATAGGGCTTTGAATTTAGTGCTGCTAAGTTAATAAATATTAGAAATTGACGGAAAACTTTATGCCCGGAACCACATGATAATTTTTAGATTGGATCGGGGTTGGCCGGATATTAAGTGATAAGTCTTCGCTTACATCGAAGTTGAACATATATGCATCTACTGTGGCATCGATGATCTGAACTAGGTACCATCCCGCCATAATGAGGACATTCATATCCCTGTTGCGGCGGTAGTAATCCTTCGCTCTCTTTAGCCCTTCTTCGGAAGTGATGCCTTTATATTCCTGAATTTCACCGTTTGCAAAGCGGGTAAAGGCGGTCTTGTATTCTTCATAAAAGGTGGCATTGAAGTCGTAAGCATAATAAATGACCCCTACTCCGACATAAACAATCGGTACTTTCCAGATTTTGTTGTTATATACCTGTCCCATACCGGGAAAAGCAGCCGAAAGTAAGGCTGCCTTCCTCGGTGAATATTCATTATCAAGGGTGTCTGCTGGAGTTTCTTGAGCGGTGGTTGTATCGGGTTCCTGAGAATAACTAACACTTTGTCCAGCTATAGAAAAAAGCATTATAATAATTGCAACGCCAATCCATTTTTTCAAATCTGTTTTCCACAATTTCCCCACCTTTTTGATCTCAGGAACCTATTAATCCTCAGTATTATTTTCTATGATCGACATGATTCGTTCCAGGTCTTTATCCGATTTAAAAGGAATGATGATCTTGCCTTTTCCGTTGTTGTTTCGTTTGAGTTCTATATTCGTATCGAAATGGCTGGCCAGATGATTTTTAACCTGTTTATATTCTTCGGGCAGCTCTGCTTTGGGAGCTGACGGGCTTTTTTTCTTTTTTTGCTCCTGTTGGCTGAGTTCCCGGATGATTTCTTCGGTTTTTCTTACCGAGAGCCCTTCGTCAAGAATCCTGTAATAAGCTTTAAGTTGCTTCTCAGGATCTTCAATATTAATCAGCGTTCGGGCGTGACCCATGGATATTTTCCGGTCCCTGATGCCCAGTTGAATTTCTGCCGGTAATTTAAGCAGACGCAGATAATTTGAGATGGTTGCCCTTTTTTTACCCACCCGGGTACTTAGATTTTCCTGGGTTAGCTCACATTCCTCTATCAGTCTTTGATAACTGATGGCCACTTCTATAGAATCAAGGTCCTCACGCTGAATATTTTCTACCAGGGCCATTTCCAGCATGGCCTGATCATCGGCAGTTCTGATGAACGCAGGGATGGTTTTGATACCGGCTATCTTAGCTGCTCTGTATCGCCTTTCTCCTGTGATGAGCTGAAATTTGGACTCGTTGATCTGTCTGACGGTAATGGGTTGAATGACACCAATCTCCTTGATGGAGCTGGCCAGATCGTTTAAGCCCTCCTCATTGAAGCTGGTTCTGGGCTGGTAAGGATTCACCTCAATGTTTTCCAGATTAATCTCATTGACGGCATCCACATGATATTTATTTTCATTGCCGGCATCTTCGATTAATGCGCCCAGCCCTTTTCCTAATGCATTTCTTTTAGCCATTGTCGATTGAATTGTTAGTAAATGTATTAATTGGCTACTTTGTCCTTATTTGGAATTCTGGTTTTATCATTTTTTTGAAGCAGTTCCCGGGCAAGATTCAAGTGATTGACCGCCCCTTTGGAGTTGGCATCGTACATTACCACCGGCTTTCCATAACTCGGAGATTCTCCAAGTTTGATGTTTCTTTGAATGATGGTGTCGAAGACCATGGATTGGAAGTGCTTCTTTACTTCATCCACTACCTGGTTTGAAAGCCTGAGCCTTGCATCATACATAGTTAACAGAAAACCTTCGATCTCAAGACTGGTATTCAGCCTATTTTGTATGATCTTAATGGTATTGAGCAGTTTACCAAGCCCTTCCAGAGCAAAGTATTCGCATTGTACGGGTATGATGACCGAATCGGCAGCAGTTAATGCATTTACAGTAATGAGACCAAGAGAGGGAGAACAGTCGATCAAAACAAAATCATAATCCTCCTTCACCTTTTCGGTGACTTTTTTGAGCATATACTCCCGGTTCGGTTGATCAAGCATTTCGATTTCCGAGCCTACCAGATCAATATGAGAAGGTATGATGTCAAATCCTTCAGTGTCACTGCTCAAAATAATGTCTTTGGGATTGATGTCATCGTTCAGGCATTCATAAATGCTGGTTTTGATCGAACGAATGTCAAATCCCGTGCCTGATGTGGCATTTGCCTGAGGGTCCGCGTCTATGAGTAATACTTTATACTCCAGAACAGCCAGACTTGCACTTAAATTGATTGCCGTAGTAGTTTTTCCTACTCCTCCTTTTTGATTTGCTAAAGCTATTACTTTTCCCATATTATTGAATTTATAATGTTTTCATATATGCGCAAGATGCCATAAAGACATTTTCAAAATTACAATTTTATGGGCAATTCATGACAAACAGGAAAAATAATTGTAAACAATCTTTTTGTAATTATAAACATTTTTTTAACAGGAAAATGTTAATTCTTTGAGCAACATGTTTAAAATCAGAGGTAGGGAAGTGGTCTGTTGGGTCTATGAAATAAGGTTCTGGCTTTCTTTAAGCAGTTGCTCTTTGTTTATAGGAACCACGCCGGCTTTTTCACATACCTGGCCTCCGCCTATGTTGGACAGTTCAGCAATGACCCAGGGTGATAAACCTGCGGCCATTCCCACGGCAGCTATACTGATAATGGTGTCACCTGCTCCGGAAACATCGGATATGTCCCTTACTTTGGCCTGTATCATTTGATATTCCTGATTATTGCTCATGAATATCCCTGCCTCCGAAAGAGTTATCAGCATCCAGTTGATATTTTGTTCTTTGTGCATGATCCGCGCGGCTTTGAGTATACCCTTAACATTGGTTTTTTCCAGGGAGTTCAGGTTGAGTCCTTCCACCAGTTCTTTGAAATTAGGCTTGAAAAGGGTGACATTTTTGTACAGTAGATAATTCCTTTTTTTAGGGTCCACAAGAGTGGGTATACCCAGTTTATTGGAATACACGACAATTTTTTCTATAATTTCCGGAGTGATGGTACCTTTGTCATAATCTTCAAATAAAATGGCATTCAGCTTTTCATTATTTATAATATAAAGCAGGTGATTCAGAAAAGCCTCCTCGGTTTCGGGATCCAGTGCTTCATTGACCTCTTCATCTATTCGAAGCAATTGTTGATTATGACTAATGATTCTGGTTTTTACAGATGTTGACCGGCTATTCGATTCATATATAGCCTGTTTGCTCAGGCTTTTCTCCTGAAGGAGCTTTTTGAACAGTTCCGCTTTTTCATCATTACCAATGGTGGAAGCCAGTATGGGTTCAGCTCCCAGGGCTTTGATGTTAAGCGCTACATTGGCTGCCCCTCCAAGCCGGCTTTCTCTTTTGGTTTTGGTTACAACGGGAACCGGGGCTTCAGGAGATATTCGCTCCACATCACCCCATAAATAGGAATCCACCATGGAGTCGCCGATGACCAGAATTTTTTGTTCATTGAAGGCATCGAAGGCTTCTTTTATGTCGTAGTAATTCACTGTAGCGATTTTTGATTCAATTTTCAGGCGATAAAAATAATTTATTCAATCTTCCCTCTAAATGAGTCTTATCATGTTTGACGGGATTTCGGCTTTTTCTCGGGAATTTTATTTGATTTTTATTCAAATTCTCAGTATTTTCATAGACAAAATTATAAAAAAAATTTGAGCACATGTGAAATCTCTATGTCTTCTGTATCTATTGGTTTTCTGGTGTTTACCTGGCGTGCTTGCTTCCAATGATCTGGTTCCCATAGGAGCGCGTTCATCCGGCATTGCAAATGCAAGTGTTATGCTGCCCGATTTTTCAAGTGTTTTTCATAATCAGGCGGGACTGGCATTTTTGGAATCTGTATCTGTGGGATTTCATCACAGAAGCGGTTTTGTGAAGGAGATGGACCGGCAGGCTTTGGCTGTGCTATTTCCTACTTCAACCGGTACTCTGGCTTCATCATTTTCTTATTACGGATATTCTTACTATCAGGAAACCAAGGCAGGATTGGCTTATGGACAATTCCTGGCTAAAGATTTGGCGGCAGGCGTACAGATCGACTATTTCAATACCCGTATTACTGGAGAATATGGCAAAGCTGATATACTCACCTTTGAAGCCGGTTTGATGTTTAAAATGATGGATCATTTGTATGTGGGAACTCACGTATTTAATCCTGTCAGGGTTGGCATAGGGGAAGTGCAGGAGAAAATTCCAACCGTTTTCCGTATTGGAGTGGGTTACCGATTCAAAGAAAATGTGTTGGTTTGCGTGGAAGGAGAAAAGGATTTGGAAAGAGCGGTGGTGCCCAAAGTGGGAGTTGAGTATCAGCCTCTGGGCGAGCTTTCTATTCGTAGCGGAATGTCAGTGAACCCTGTAATGAATTTTTTTGGGCTTGGTTATTCCTGGAAATCTTTTCATGCCGATGTTGCTTTTTCTTATCATCAAATTCTTGGCTATATGCCAGATTTTTCTCTGAATTATGAATTCTAGGCTGATATTTACTATGGTATATTGCCTGTTGTTTGGAACCGCTATATCTCAGGAAACAGAAATGCTGAACAGCAATATAGAGGATCTGATTGAATCTGTTATTGTTGATAATGAAGTGGAACAAGATATCTCTGTTATTGCAGAAGATCTGAATTATTACCTGACCCATCCCCTTAATCTTAATGCGGCTTCATCGGAAGATCTGAGCCGTCTGCACATGTTAAATCCTTTTCAGATTAAGAGCTTGCAGGATTATATCAGGAAGAACGGTTCCTTGCTAAGCATCTATGAGTTGCCGCTGGTTTTTGGTTTTTCCACGGAACTGGCAGGAAAGTTGCAGCCTTTTGTTACTGTGGACGAAGTTTCCGGAGAGAACAATATGCAGGATGTTTCAGCAAAAGAAATGTTAGATTGGGGTAAACATCAGCTTCTCCTGCGATCGGGAAAAGTTCTGGAACGACAGGAAGGTTACGTCAGTCTACCGGATTCATTACTTGAACTGAATCCCAATAAGCAATATCTGGGAAGTCCTTATACATTTTATTCGCGATACCGTTTTCGCTACCGGAACCAGTTGTCTTTGGGCGTCACGATGGAGAAAGATGCCGGAGAACAATTTTTCAGCGGGAGTAACCCGTATGGCTTTGATTTTAACTCCGGCCACTTCTTCCTGTCAAATACAAAATGGATCGACCGGCTGGTAATAGGCGATTATAAAGTGCGTTACGGGCAGGGATTGGTTGCCTGGACCGGATTTACGATCAACAAATCGCCCATGGTCATGAATATGATGAAAAATATTCACCGGATTGATCCATATACTTCTAAAAATGAAAACCTCTATTTTCGGGGGGTGGCTTTGGAGAAAAAATTTGGAGACTTCAGGGGGTCTTTTTTTTATTCAAACCGGAATCTTGATGCCAATGTTCTTCATCGTTCTGATACCGGAGGCCTGGTTGTTTCTTCCCTGCTAAATACAGGCTATCACAGACTGCCGAGGGAGCTGGAGGATGAAAACGTGTTGAATGAACAGATAACGGGTGGTAGCTTTTCCTTGAATCAGCCTACTTTCAGGGTATCCATAAACTTCATGGATTGGGTTTTAGATGGTGAGTTACAAAAAACAGACCGCCCATACAAGATGTTTGATTTTTCCGGGAGCCACAATTCGAACCTCAGTGTTGACTACCGCTTATCTCTTGGCCGGTTCTATTTTTTCGGGGAGGAGGCATTGAGCAATGGGGGAGGGTTGGCTTTTTTGAATGGTTGTTACGGACAATTATCATCGGCAATGGGTGTTGTATTGCTGCACCGTTCCTACGATAGAGATTATCAAGCCTTTTATTCCGGGGCTTTCGGCGAGAAAACCGGTAACCGGAATGAATCGGGTTTGTATATGGGTGCCAATGCGGGTATTCTGCCTAACTTGACACTTAAGGGTTATATGGATGTATATCGTTTTCCGTGGCTGAGTTATTTAACTGATGGTCCATCTGAAGGATGGGATTGCATGGTAGATATGGAATATGAATTTGGGGATCGGTCATCGGTGAATTTCCGTTTTCGCCGCAGCGAGGATATGGAGAATTATTTGGGTCCGAACAGTAAAATTGTCCGCCTGATGGATTATAAAAAAACGAATATAAGGGGCCATTTGCGTTACAGGATTACTGACAAACTTGTTTTACAGAATCGCATTGAAAAGGTTTTTGTTCGATCTTCAGAATTTTCTTCGGGTTTAATGTTTTATCAGGATATCTCTTTTAAGCCTGAGAATGCGCCTCTGGGTTTTGATATTCGTTATGCCGTATTTGATACCGATAGTTATAAAGACCGGATCTATGCTTACGAAAATGATGTTTTATATGCTTTTTCCGTACCTGCCTACTATGGCAAAGGGTACAGAGCTTATATCAATCTGAAGTACGTTTATAAAAATTCGGATTGGTGGCTGAAACTTGCCCGTACCGGTTATACCGACAGGGAGACTATTGGGACGGGGTTGAATCAGATTGACGGTAATTCCAAAACAACCGTTACTTTTCAGGTAGGCCTGAAATTTTAAACAGTATGGCTTATTTCTTGATTTTAATGTCTTTGATATTGAGCTGAAGGGTACGGTTTCCGCGGAAATTATTCTCTTCTACCGAGAAGCATATATCAAAAGGTTTGCCTTTGTGGATGTCGGAATAGTGATCAGCCTGTTGAAAGGCAATTCCCGGAAATAATTTTCCGGGATTATTTTTCTGCACCAATGAAAGTTTCATGTGTTCTTTATTGGGGCCAACCAAACGGGCCTCGCCGGTATCTTTTACATCTCTGGCTACAAATAGGGGTGCCAGATTCTGCGGTCCGAAAGGCTGAAATTGTTTGAGAATCTTATAAAACCTTTCTGTAATATTACTGAACTCAATTTCCGAATCGATGTTCAGTTGGGGAATGAGCTGCTCTTCCGTGAGGTTTTGTTCTACGATCCTTTCAAACCGTTGCTTGAATTTATTGATGTTCTCAATTTCTATGGTTAGCCCGGCTGCATAAGTATGGCCTCCGAAGTTCTCAATCAGATCGCTGCATTCATTCAGGGCTTCGTAAATATCAAATCCGGGAACAGATCTGGCTGAACCGGTTGCCAGGCCATTCGAAGCGGTTAGAATGATGGTGGGACGGTAATAAATTTCGATCATCCGGGAAGCTACTATACCCACCACTCCTTTATGCCAGCTGGAATTGTAAAGAACCGTTGACTTTTTCTCCTGAAATCCTGGCTCGCTGGAGATCATTTTTATGGCATGCTGGGTTATATTTCTGTCGATGTTTTTCCGTTCATCGTTACAGGAATTAACCTTTTTGGCCATATTATCGGCCTTCTTTTTATTGGAGGTAATCAGCAGGTCAACGGCGTTTTTTCCCGATTCCAGCCTGCCGGTGGCGTTGATGCGCGGCCCGATACGAAACACAATGTCCTCCACCACAATTTGATGATGCTTATCTCCCAACCCCGATACATCAATGATTGCTTTCAGGCCGGTGCGGGGATTGTTGTTCAATTGTTTCAGCCCAAAAAAGGTCATTATTCGGTTTTCATCAATGATGGGAACAATATCCGAAGCGATGCTTACTGCAACCAGGTCGAGAAAAGTATACAGATATTCAGCATCGATGTGGTTGGTTCTTGAAAAAGCCTGCAGCATCTTAAAACCCACTCCGCATCCGCTTAATTCCTTGAAGGGATAAGCACAGTCTTTTCTTTTTGGATCCAGTACTGCAACTGCATTGGGTAGATTTTTTTCTGGGGTGTGGTGGTCGCATATAATGAAATCGATGTTCAGGCTGTTGGCATAATCTATTTTCTCCACTGCCTTAATACCACAATCCAGTGCGATAATCAGTGATACGTTGTCATGGGCTGCATAATTGATGCCTTTATATGAAACGCCATAACCTTCCGCGTATCGGTCGGGTATGTAGTAATCAAGGTTAGAGTAGAATTTGCTCAAAAAGGAATAAACCATGGCAACGGAAGTGGTGCCATCTACATCGTAATCGCCGTAAATCAAGATTCTTTGGTTGCTTTGTATGGCTTTTTCAATGCGTTCAATGGCAAGGTTCATGTCCTCCATCCTAAACGGATCGTAGAGACTTTCCAGCCTGGGCCGGAAAAAACTTTTTGCCTGATCAAAAGTTTTGATCCCTCGTTGAACCAACAAGGTGGCCAAGAGATCATTAATATTTAAAACTTCTGCCAGGTGATCAACCTCCTTTTGATCTCCTCTGGGTTTGGATACCCATCTTTTTTCCATGGCCTTTTCTGGTTTAGGTTATTCAACAATCTCCATATCAAAGACTTTTTCAATATTTGATCTGAGATTTTCTTTTACTGCTTCTATATCCACTTTTTCCCCGAGTTCCTGTTCCATAGAGGTGACTCCTTTGTCGGTAAATCCGCAAGGGTTGATGTAATTGAAATAATTTAGGTCCGTATTGACATTGAAGGCAAATCCGTGCATGGTAACAAAATGGCTCGCTCTGACTCCTATGGCACAGATTTTTCTGGTTTTTTTCGGATCGTGGGTATCGAGCCACACGCCCGAGGATTTTTCGAGATGATGGCCTTCAATGTTATAACTTTTCAGTGTAGCAATGACAGCCTCTTCCAGGTTATAAATGTATCTTTTCACCTGAAGGTTGAATTGTTCCAGATCGAGGATGGGATATCCCACAATCTGACCCGGCCCGTGATAGGTAATATCTCCGCCACGGTTGATCCTATAGTAGGTGGCATTGATCTTATTCAGAAAATCCTTGTTTATAAGGAAATTGTTTTCTTCACCGCTTTTACCCAGTGTAAAAACATGGGGATGTTCGCAGAACAAAAGATAATTCAAAGGTTTGTCTGCATGCTCCCCTTTTTTTCTTTTCTCATTCAATAAGGTATTAAAGAGTTCCTCCTGATAATCCCATGTCCTTTTATAGTCTGTTATTCCCAGGTCTTTAAAATGAACTTTGGCTTTCATACCATCCTCCTTAAGCATTTACATGTTTGTCAGCATGATATGAAGAACGTACCAATGGGTGGCTTTCTACAAAGCTGAATCCTTTTTCCAGGCCTTTGTTTTTAAAGGTATTGAATTTTTCGGGTTCGATGAAGCGGTCAACAGGCAAGTGATCCACAGTAGGCTGAAGATACTGCCCAATGGTAAATACTTTGCAGCCTGCTTCAATCAAATCATCCATGGTTTTATAAATTTCATCTTCTGTTTCTCCCAATCCCGCCATTATACCCGATTTGGCAATAATGCCGGAAGAAGCTATGTGTCGGATAACTTTCAGGCTGCGATGGTATTTGGCCTTGGTCCTGATTTTAGGGGTTAGCCTTTCAACGGTTTCCAGGTTATGAGAGATGACTTCGGGACCGGCATCGATGATCTGATCGATGAGATCAGGATTGCCATCAAAATCTGGGATGAGCGCTTCCATAGTGATTCCGGGATTTTTTTCCCGGATTTTTCTTATGGTTTCGGCCCATATTCCGGCCCCCCGGTCACTGAGGTCGTCGCGGTCAACCGAGGTAAGCACTGCATGATTGATATCCATAATCCTGATCGTTTCGGCTACCCGTTCCGGTTCTCCATAATCGGGAGCTGCAGGCTTGCCTGTTTGTACGCCGCAGAATTTGCAGGATCTTGTACATATTTCGCCCAGAATCATGAAAGTTGCCGTGCCCCGGTTCCAGCACTCTCCAATATTCGGGCATTTGCCGCTCGTGCAAATGGTATGGAGATTGTGCTGATTCAACCTGTTTTTCATCTTTGAATAGTTCTCCCCTTTGGGCATTTCCATTTTCATCCAACGGGGCAGTCTTTTGTATTCTTTATATTTTGTATGCATTGAATAAACAGTTTTTAAGTTCCTTTTCCTTTTAAGAACTTTTCTTTTCACCAGTTCTTTTTAACTTTATGCAAAGTTAATATTTATATCAGTTAAATCATTGAAAACATCTAATATCTTCCGGCCGCCATGAAAAAATATGCATTTTTACTGATTGTAGCGTTTGTTGTTCCCTCTGCTGCTTTTTCCCAGAAAGAAGGAAATTGGGAAAATGAAGAGAAAAGAGATCTTAATAATTTGGTTTTAACCCATCCGACGGTATCCAACCTGAAAGCCATTGGCAATTTAATTGACAACGGGTTAATAGATATGGAAAACTACCGAATTACAGGGGTTTATCATGCAGACGAACGGTATGATTATAAGGATTCCCGGAAATATATCGATACCGCTTCTATTCTGAGTGTAGATATATATCTTCATGAGTTTAGCGATACCATTCATCCGGGCTTGCTTTTCAGGCAAAATGCCCTGACCGATGATTATAAGAAGATTTTTAAGCATTCAGAAGGTGTTGTGTTTTTCGGAGGCCCTGACCTTCCGCCGGAAGTTTATAACGAGAAAACCAGCCTGCTTACTTCCATTTATGATCCTCACCGGCATTATTTTGAACTCTCTTTTCTTTTCCATCTTTTAGGAGGATTTCAGAATGAAGATTTTGAGCCCCTTCTCAATCAAAATCCTGATTATTTGATTTATGGGTTTTGTCTTGGCTTGCAAACCATGAATGTTGCTACCGGCGGAACGCTGATTCAGGATATTCCCTCGGAGATTTATGAGATGAATTATGTAGAGGATGTTTTGAAACTGGACCCCAACCGGCTGCATCGAAATTATCACAAAAGGATCAGCATGGCCAGTGACCTGTTGAGCGGACATTTTCACAGGATTCATTTTCAATCCACCCGCTATTTCAATGAATTGCATACTGAAAATTCCACACCCTCTGTGTACAGCAACCATCATCAGGCGGTGAAAGATATAGGAAAAGGGTTTAAAGTAATTGCTGCTTCTATGGATGGTAGAATTGCAGAAGCGATCCAACATGAAAAATACAGCAATGTATTGGGTGTCCAGTTTCATCCGGAAGCTGCATTTCTTTATGATGACGGAGAAAATTTTCGTCTTACGCCGGAGGATTCCGTATCTTTTACCGGGCCACAGATACTTCAGGAAACCCACAGTATGGAGTTTCACAGAAAATTTTGGGAGAATTTTCAGCAGAGGCTGAATGAATAAAGGGATTTATACATTATTTCCCCTACTAAATCAACCAGATTCAATTCAGAAATTGACAGATGCAATCCAACAACTGAAAGATTCAATTCCAGAAAAGATAGATACGATCCAATAACCGACAGCTTTAATTCAAGCAGAGACAAATAGGATTCAAAAACTGACAGAGGCAATTCAAGCAGTGACAGATGCAATTCAATAACAGAAAGATTCAGTTAAAATAATGCCAGAATCAATTCAACAACCGAAAGATCCGATTTAAGCAATGAACGATCCAATTCAGGAATTGTCAGACTCAATTCAACTGCTGACGGACTCAATTCAGGCAATAAAAGATTGAATTCAATGATTTACAGGCCCAATTCAGAAAATGACAGATAAGGTCCAAGAAGTGACTGACTGTTTTCAACAGCCGACAGAGGCAATTCAGACAAGGATCAATCCCATTTAACCCGAATAATTCAAGAATTATTCCTGTCTCCGACAGCGACTCAGTTCACTAAAAATTTTTTCAAAAATTTAAGTTTCCCGAATCAATGTCGGGACAGGCTACCTAAGTCGGGGTTAACACGCATTATAATATAGCTTACCACCGCAGGGTTTCTCCGTTTGCCCATTGCCCACTGCCATTTGCCCACTCGATATAATCGATTTGATAAATTGCATATTTTTGGTGGATCTTTTAAGCATCTATCTCAAAAAAATCTTTTTTAGCGTTTGAAGTCCAATACTGCATTGTAATCTAAGTCACTGTTATGCGGGCGAATGGCAGCGCCCATTTTCGAGAAATTGCCCAGTAGGACCTTCCGGTGACCAAGAGATGGAACAAATTTGTCTACCAGTAAATTAAGCACTACGTCAAAGCCATTATTATTACTATAGTCGCAGGCTTCTGCATCATAGTCTTTCCTGCAGCTTATTCTGTCATGCCCTTTTAGTCCTCTTTCTCCGGCTTCAACTGCCCAGCATTCAGCGGTTTTAAATAACTGGTGATCGGGTTTGAGAATATTCTGAGGTTCCATCTCAGCCAGTTTTCTGAAAAGGCTCATGTAATAGAAACTGTTTGAGGTTTCTTCCTCGTAAGTTCGGTTGAAATAGGTTAGGTTCTTGTCATATAATTTGTAACGAATCAGGCCCTGGCCGGAACGGGTTCCGATGAATTTGCTGATGTTGTTCAACGTTAAGAGCTCCTGCCGGTTTTGTTCCAGATGGTTGTATAAACCGGTATAATCGATATTGAAACGGTATCTCTGGCCGCCATGATTATTTGGCATCGTTTTCTTTTCAATAAACCTTTTTTCAATATTTTTCGGTAATTCATCCATGTAGATCCTATGGACCGGCAGATTATAAAATTCTTCTTTAGTAAGGGATTGGTTATAATTTTCTACCCTCAGTGTATCATACACCGGAATAATCACTTCAATCTCTCCGTGATATTTCACATGGAGCCGTGGTTTAATAAAGGTTTGGAGGAAGAGATCCGGATTCATCCGAATGAGATTCAGATAATAATATATCATCTTTTCTTCTTTGGTGAGGTAATCCTCATCCTTAGCGGTGTTGGCCAGCCGGTATTTGGGGTTGTCCCATTTATGCAAACGCTCTTCCTGCTGCTTATAATGTTTTTCGATAAGTTTCTCAATTTCCCTGCTGTAATACTCCTCATAATCTTTTTCCTGAATGATGTTTGATCTCAGGGTTTTCAGAAAGTGTTCGTCATTGAAGGCATAGTGATTGACAAATATTGGATCTGAACCGTCGAAAGTTTGATGCATTGCATCAAAATATTTTTCCCCCCGTTTTTTTTGAAATCCTGAGTTGTACCCTTTTTCTGCTTTCTCAAAAATGGTTTGCTGGATTTTGCGCATCTCTTCTTTAAAAAAGCCGGGGTCGTCTATAGCTGTATTTCCAATTTTTTTATTTGCTTTCCTTAATATCTCGAGGGTATAAAGCAGGGGATCGTCTTTGGCCTTCTTTACTTCCCGGTTATCCGGCATGCTGTAAAATGATAAAGCCTGGAAGATCAATCCGTAGGCATCGTTCCTGTCAGCCGAAGATTGATAGCATTCCTGATAATCCTGATTTTGATATAAAGTTTTTAGATTTTCGTAATGGCCATTCTGGGCATAGTTCGTTCCCAGGCTCCCCGATACAATAAATATAATCAGTATGAGTCGTAACATTCCTTTGCTTAATTTAAAGGTTTCTATTTTTAACGAAAAAAGAAACCAGTTGTTTTAT
>JAGXLC010000002.1 GCA_018334875.1 Bacteroidales bacterium
AGGATCCTGGGGGCCCAGCACGCGATAGCCGAACATTTTCTGCAATTCCTTCTTAAGCAGTTCTGAAGCGTCGTTCAAGACTTCCCGATTCCGGTGTTTGAGCAATATCTTCACCAGCCGGTAGTAAGGGGGATACATAAATTCTTTCCGTTCGCGGAGCTGGCTCTGATACATACCGTAAAAATCATTTTCCAGCACATTTTTAATAATGCTATGGTTGGGCTGGCTGGTTTGTATGACCACTCTCCCCTGTTTCTTTTTTCGTCCGGCCCGACCGCTCACCTGCGCCATAAGGTGATAACTACGCTCAAAGGCCCTGAAATCAGGAAAGTTCAGCATGTTATCGGCATTCAGAATGCCTACCACGCTTACATTATCGAAGTCCAAGCCCTTGGAAACCATCTGGGTTCCCACAAGAATGTCAATCTCATGATTCTCGAAGGAAGCAATGATGTTTTCATAAGCATTCCTGGAACGTGTGGAATCCAAATCCATGCGTTTAACACGGGCATCAGGCAGGAAAAGGGGAATTTCATCCTCCACCTTCTCAGTGCCAAAGCCGCGGGTAGCAATTTGCTGGCTCTCGCAGGCAGGACAGGTTTGAGGTACGCTAACCGAATATCCGCAATAATGGCAAATCAGATTATTGGAACGGCGGTGATAGGTCAGGCTCACATCACAATGCTTGCACTCGGGAATCCAGCCGCACTGTTCGCATTGCATGTAAGGAGAAAAACCCCTTCTGTTCTGGAAGAGAATGATCTGTTCGTTGTTTTTCAGGGCCTCATCCATGTTTTCAATCAACGTTGGGGTAAAATGGGAGCTCATCTCCTTTTTTTTCTTGGCTTCCAGTATATCGCCAATAAGTATCTGTGGTAACTGAATATCAAGATAGCGGGTCATCAGTTCCACCAATCCATATTTTCCCCTTTTTGCATTGTAATAGCTTTCTATGGAGGGAGTAGCCGTACCCAGAAGGGTTTTCGCCCCGTGCATCCGGGCCAGCATGATGGCGGCATCACGGGCATGGTAACGCGGAGCAGGATCAAATTGCTTGTAGGTATTTTCGTGCTCCTCATCTACAATCACCAAGCCAAGCTTTGAGAAAGGCAGAAAAATTGAAGAGCGGACCCCAAGGATCACCCGGAACTTGTCTGTTTCATGCTGATTAAGCAGTTTCTGATAAACCTCTACCCTTTCGTTGTCGGGAAACTTTGAATGATATACCCCCACCTGCTCCCCAAATACAGCCTTCAGCCTGTGGATGATCTGGGAAGTCAGTGCAATCTCAGGCAAAAGATACAATACCTGGTTCCCTTTCTTAAGTTGTTCCCTAATCAGATGAATGTATATTTCTGTTTTCCCGCTGGAAGTAATACCATGCAACAAGGCAACCTCCTTTTCCTCAAACCCCCTTTGAATTTGGTCATAGGCTTCTTGTTGGGCAGAGGTCAGATCTTTTATTCCACCCTGTTTATGATTTCCTTCCCCGATCCGGCTTATCTCCCGATCTTCCTGAATTACAACACCTTTGTCAATCAAACCCTTCAGGGGAGACGTGCCGCCGGAAGTCTCCTTAAGCAATTTTTGCCGTGGAACAAAGCCATCTGAATCATTGCCCTGATTCCTCAATAATTTGATCAGATACATCAGAATTTCAACCTGTTTGGGTGCATTCTTGAGCTGTTTAAACGTCTGATTCAGCATTTGTTCATCTTCCGGGCCAAAGTTCAGCTTCACGAAGCTTTCCTTTCTGGGTTTGTAGGCATCTTTCAGTTTCTCCTCAACAGTGAGGGCCTGCTTGTTCATCAGGGAATTGACAATGGGCAACACATCCTTTCTTCCGGTTTTATCGGCCAGTTCTTTCAATCCAAGCACATTCTCATCCTTAAGCACATCGAGTATCAATGCCTCTTTTTCTGTCAGCGAAGCAGCATGCTCATCGAAAGCAGGCTGATAAACCACCTTTGTCTCACTTTCAAGCTTCAGCCCGGAAGGCAGGGAGGCCTTGTAAACTTCACCCAAAGTACACATGTAATATTGAGCCATCCATTCCCACAACCGCATCTGAAAGGAATTGATCACCGGCTGATCGTCCAGAACCGTTTGCACAGGTTTGGTTTTATATTCCTTTGGTTCATCATAATGCACCCTGTAAATGATGGCGGAATAGTACTTTCGTCTCCCAAACTGTACAATCACTCTTTTACCGGGTTCTACCCGTCCAGCGTGACCGGAATCCACATGGTAAGTAAAGGCACCGGGTAGTGCCAGAGGGAGAAGAACATCAACGTATAAACCGGATTTTGCCATAAACTTTCAAGCTGCCCTCTTAAATAGATAGTATCTCCTGCAGATCCAGTAAATTTCTGTTTACATCTTTCTGATGTTTGATGGTTTTATTGAAAGGCACATGAACAATTTGCCGGTTCATCAAACCCACCATAACACTTTTCTGGTCATCCATCAAAGCGTCAACGGCAGCAGCTCCCATTTGACTTGCAATCACACGGTCAAAAGCCGAAGGGGGCCCTCCGCGCTGAATGTGACCTAAAACCGTGACCCTGATATCAAACCCTTTGAAATCTTCCCTGACCTGTTCGGCTACCTCGAAAGCGCCGCCGGTTTCATCCCCTTCAGCCACCAATACGATGTTGGTCAGCTTTTTCCGTTTATAATATTTGGCCAGGTGTTCTTTCAGATTGGTGGTATCGTAATTGATCTCGGGTATCAGGATGGCTTCTGCACCGGTTGCAATTCCTCCTCTCAGGGCAAGAAATCCGGCATCACGCCCCATTACCTCAATAAAAAACAAACGGTCGTGCGAACTGGCTGTGTCCCTGATCTTATCAACAGATTCCACAATTGTATTCAGCGCGGTATCATAACCAATGGTATAATCCGCACCATACAGGTCGTTATCAATGGTTCCCGGTATGCCTACAAAAGGTATATTAAACTCTTCCGTAAACACCCTGGCGCCTCTGAAGCTACCGTCGCCTCCAATAACCACAACTCCATCAATGTTCTCCTGTTTAAGATTTTCGTAGGCCTTTTTCCGTCCTTCTTCCGTTTTAAACTCTTCGCTCCGGGCTGATTTAAGTATTGTACCTCCCCGCTGAATGATATCACCGACCATATAAGATTCCAATTCCATAAACTGCCCCATAATCATGCCCTGATAACCATTCTTTATACCAACCACACTTATTTCATGATACAGTGCTGTTCTGGTAACTGCCCGTATGGCAGCATTCATTCCGGGGGCATCTCCGCCGGAGGTCAATACACCTATTTTTCTGAATTTAGTCATAATTTAAATCCTTATATGCTTCAAATAAGATACAAAAATACAATCACCATCTGGTATATCTGCATATTTTGCGTGAAAAAACGCTTAGAGATACATTCAATTATATCTCCGTACAACTTTAACAGGGGCTAAACAGAACTTAAATCACCCATCGCCAGTTGTTCCGGTAATTCCTGTTTTGCTTCTTACAATCTCAAGGGCATTTGCCAGTTGTTCTTCCCTGGTAAGATGGCTGTTATCCAACAACACAGCATCCCGGGCTTTCCTCAGAGGACTTTCATCCCGATTCTCATCCATGTAATCTCTTTCCCTGACATTTTGGAATACTTCATCCCAGTTCACCTCATACCCTTTTTCTTTAAGCTCATCAAAACGCCTTTGAGCTTTCACCCCTGATGAGGCGGTAAGAAATATTTTTACATCGGCATCAGGAAAAACTACCGTGCCAATATCCCGTCCATCCATGACCAACCCTCCTTCTTCGGCAAAAGCCCTTTGCTTTTCCACCATTTTTTCCCTGACAAATTTCACCTGACTGATCTGACTCACTGCCTTGTTGACTTCCATTGTCCGTATCAACTGCTCCACATTTTCTCCGTTCAGCATGGTTGACTGCTCCCCGGACTTTTCATCAACATGAAAATCTATATCAATAAAAGGGAGCGCCTCTTTCAGCCTGTCTTCATCCACTATTTCTTTCCGGGGATCATAGAGGCCGTTTCTCAGGGAATAAAGCGTTACAGCACGGTACATGGCACCACTGTCTATATATTTAATCCGGAAATGGCGGGCCAGATCCCTGGCCAGTGTGCTCTTACCCGTTGACGAATACCCGTCCACCGCTATGATTAATCTTTGCACCGTTATCATAAACAATATTTAAAACTCATTCAAATTGATTCTAACTGAGAAATGACTCGTTCCTCCTGCGAGATGATAGGTACCGCGGCCGTAATTCAGATAAAATTTGTATATCCGGATTCCAAATCCCCAGGAAAATCCAACGGTAGAAATCTTTGATTCTACCTTCATCTCTTGTCTTCTGCGATAATGGTAACCTCCCCTGATATAAAAATTCTCCACCGGAGTAAGTTCGACTCCAAATATCATGTGGCGCATCACCTTATCCAAAAAGCTTACATCCTGCCGACCACCCTGATAATAGGTATATATAAGCCTCGTTTTATCGGGTCTTTGAAAAGTCAAATCAGGTTTTTCAAGATGCTCAGCTACAACAATAAAACGAAACGGAGCATGTTTCAATTTTAAAGAGGCTCCGATCTGTATTTCAAAAGGAAGGCTCTCGTATTGATTAGAGGTATAGGGGATAATCTGGGTGCCTAAATTCTCCAAAACCAGAGCTGCGGAGAACAGGCCGGCTGAGTCGGTATACAAAAGGCCTATATCGGCAGCTACTCCAAAAGATCTGTACTCATCAAGGTGGGAATATACGGGTTTTAGATGTACCCCCACTGTAAAATTTGAATCCAGAGGGCGACTCGCAGTCAAATTCAATGCATATTCCGAAGCGCGAAATGTACCTGTTTTGATCCCCTCTTCATCAGCACCCTGAAATTCACCATAATTTAAATAATGCAGACCGGTGGAAACATTATATCTATTGATTTTTCCGGGAGAATAGGCCACATACCCATAATTGATCCCGCCAAAATAATTCACATAGTTCATGCCCAGATGATGTTCCATATTGCCGCTAAGTAAAGCCGGATTATAGTAAACAAGATTCAGGTCATCATCATTAATGGCAATGCTTTTGGTACCCAAAGCCATGGCACGTGCAGAAGTGGTGAGATTCAGAAAACCGTAGGTGGTACCTCCTCCCACCTGTGCATTGGTGCTCAGCGAAAACAACAACAACGGCACAAAGAGAATATTGCGCATGATCATTCAGACGTTTCTTTTTCCGTCATACTGAAGTTAGTGAGATGGTCTGTGACGGAAAAATCATATTCCGGATATTCATATATGGGGATTCTTTCTTCTGTCTCCCCAAGAGAATAACCCCAAATGCTCTCATATTCATTGATATCCTCGCCCATATCTTCCAACTGCTGCATATAATCAGATATCGCCTTGGATTCAACAATTGTTATGCTGCCCATCTTATCGATTACAGGACTGTGTCTCCGGGTATGGTCGTGATCAAAGCTTAATATTCTTCTACCTTGCCGGGTTATTCCCACAGTTCGGAAAGTTAAGCTTTTACCCACACCGGGCATATTCAGTACATTTCGGTCGGTGCCGATAAAAGGAGCATCTTCATCTTCGAGTAAAACCCGAATGGAACGCTTAATGTCAGAAGCTTTCTCAGTGAATTTCTTGATTTTGCGGTAATTCCGGTAGGAAACTTCACCAATCGCCTTCTCTTCAATTTGTTCCTGTATGGAACGGGCATTGGTGGC
This sequence comes from Bacteroidales bacterium, assembly GCA_018334875.1. Classification (NCBI taxonomy): domain Bacteria; kingdom Pseudomonadati; phylum Bacteroidota; class Bacteroidia; order Bacteroidales; species Bacteroidales bacterium. The sequence goes on from JAGXLC010000002.1 coordinate 5,737, forward strand.
AAAATTGTGGTAGTTTTCCATAAAACCCTTCACGGAAAATGTATAATAAGGCAACACCCCGATCTCACTGAGTACTTTGCGCAACTTTGCCGTATGGCCTCTTCTGGAAGCGGCAGCGGTGAATACCTGCTGATTGGTAACAATCCATCCGGCTGAAATAAGCTTCTCCACAGCCTTTTTTGCTTCGGGAGTCACTTCCATGGCCGTCTCAAAATGGGTTTGGATAACAAACTGTTTGATTCCAATTTTTGAGGCCTTTTCCTTGAATTCAGACAATACTTCAATCAGTGAACCGTCAATTCTTTGAGGCATATAAATAGGCAGACGGGTTCCCAGTCTCACCCTTACCATCTCAGCATATTTATCTCCGTCGGCTCTTGATTTATTGTCTTCCTTTTTTTGCAATGCCATATCATATACCGCATCCAGGATTCTTTTCAGGGATTTATCGGCACTCATCAGGGCATCCCCTCCAGTTATAAGAATATCTCTCAATTGAGCATCCTTACGAAAATAATCCATTAATATTTGCAGCTTATCGGGCCATGTTTCCCCGGGTTTTAATTTATCCAGGTTGAAATTAAGGTTTCCCCGCTGGAAGTCATACATCCTCTGACAGGAAGCGCATAAACCTCCGCATGCCCTACCCATGGAATCGGGAATCAAAATGGCGACATCCGGGTACCGGCGATGGATATTATGTCCTTCAGGCAGCAGCCATCCGGCGACATTCGGCTTACCCGGCTCTACAATATCTTCCTTCTCCCATGCAACAATATGGCCAAACTCCTTGACAAGCTGCCTGCTGTAAATCACATAATCTCTGATTGCCTGATCGGCTCCGATAAACTTTGGGTTTGCCCTTGTATCCAATAAAGATAAATAGTAAGGATTGACAAAAAAGGGAATACCTGCCTCCCGTGCCTGATAAAGAATATCCATTGTATCCGGATCGAGGGAATGATCCAGCATCTCATTCAACAGTTCAGGTGAGCGAATGGCCATCTTAAGGTGGAATAATTTTGAACTCCACCATTCCTGCATCTTATTTAATTTTTTTTCATGGCTCCAGGATGGGTCCAAATCGAGGAAGGAGCCATTCATCTCTCCTTCGTCTATCTTGCGGATAAAAGTATTAAGTATCCGATCTCTGTTTTCCCGTCTGATTTCAACAATTTCAGGATCCAGGCCCGAAGGATGGCGCTCCATCCATTCCATTATCCGCTGCTTATCTGGGAATTCCCTGTGACTTTTCCCGTTTATCTGCCTGAAAAGATGCAACATATCCGTGAAAAAAGGAGGTTTGCCACCACCTTTACCCTGTGTCGCAGCCAGCCACAAAATGCGGATGGGATGATTGTAGTACCTTTCTCCTCTGAGATTGGGATCATCATATTCCATTCCTTCATGATCAATATAATCCAGTATCCGGATCGCCCCGTACTCCTTCCACTTGAATTTTTTGAAGGCATCCCTCCCGCTTATCTCGTTGGAATAATATTTTAATGCAATGGAATTATCATCTATCTGATCCAGGATCCATTTTCTCAGAGCCGCATACACTTCCTTTTCATCATCAGAGCCGGTTAATATATGACGTATATCCGGGTTTTCATCAAGAATCTGCGCCAATATGCGTTCCGATTTGGGATCGATTTTTACACTTTCAAATGTGTTTTGATTGCTCATGCTATATCATTTATTCAAAATACACACGTTGGTAAATGTTCAAAATTAAAAAAAAATGACACCTGTAAAAAAACGTTATTTCCCTGAATTACAAGAATAACAGATACTGATGCCGTATTGTTTCTTTACATGTTCTATAAGTTGAGGGAAAAATAAGAAAAAGTTGTTGTTGAAAATTTTATAATGTTCGGATAAAATATTCATGGCATCATCGGTTTTATCGGGCAGTGATGTATGTTGCGCCATAATTTTGAGGGCTTTTTTTACCCCCTCCATTTCTCCGTATGAAAGGAGCCTTTTCCGCTCAATCATCCTGGGAACAAAAGATTGTACCGGGGCAGGTAAAATCTGAAATTTATTCCGAAGCACCTGATGAAAGTGCTCCACAAACGCTTCAAGAGATGTAGCCGAAAATTGAGACCAGTTAGTGGTCAGAAAATGATCATAGAAAATATCCACCACTATACCCGAATATTTATGATAGATGGGCCGCAGGAGCTTCTTAACCTTTTTCGGTCTGCTGTGGTGATCGGTAAAACTGTCTATAGCTCTGTGCAAAAGAATACCTTTTTGTAAAGGCTCACGATAATCCAAATATCTTTTACCTTTGACATAATCTCCCATAAAATTACCGATCTTCACCAGATCGTCCTCGCCGGACAAATAAATATGTGCCAGTAAATTCATAATGTTCCATTAATATAGACTTATCAGACCAATTTTTAGTATAAATTGTCTGACTAAATTTTTACCCGAATTATTCCAAAAATAATAAAGAAAGGGGCATTTCCTGAAAAAACCAGAATAACAGTCAGCCATCTATATGTTATTAAACATTCACTGGGCGTAAACCCCCTGTCAATTCAGAAAGACCTTAAGAATTGGCTTCATTGTAGCGGGTTTAAAGAGCCAGTACATATGGCTATATTTTCAGGGAATGATATAAATTTGCCGGAACGAATCAAATTCAATAATCATTATTTCAAAAAAGATATCATTATGGCAAAAAGAAATGTAATCATTCTTGGAGCAGCAGGAAGGGATTTTCACAATTTTAACACATACTTCCGCGGAAACAGCGATTTTAATGTAGTAGCCTTTACCGCAACACAGATTCCCGATATTGAGGGAAGAAAATATCCTGCCAGCCTGGCCGGAGAAGCGTTATATCCTGATGGAATTCCCATTTATGCGGAAGAAGATTTGCCAAAATTAATTCAAGATTTGAAGGTTGACGACTGCGTATTTTCATACAGCGATGTACCTTACCAACATGTTATGAGCGTTAGCTCAATTGTTCACAATGCAGGAGCGAATTTCATGCTGCTGGGCCCAAAGGACACCATGATCAGGAGCACCAAACCGGTTATATCAGTAGGTGCTGTAAGAACAGGCTGTGGCAAGAGCCAGACATCAAGAAAGGTAATTGAAACATTAATGGCAAAAGGATTAAAAGTTGTAGCCATTCGTCATCCCATGCCTTATGGTGATCTGGAGAAACAAAAGGTACAAAGATTTGCAGAACTTGAAGATCTCGGGAAACATGAATGCACCATCGAAGAAATGGAGGAATACGAACCGCATATTGTAAGGGGAAATGTGATATATGCAGGGGTTGACTATGAAGCCATTTTAAGGGAAGCGGAAAATGACCCCAAAGGTTGTGACGTAATACTCTGGGATGGAGGAAACAATGATTTTCCATTTTATCAGGCAGACCTGAATATTACGGTAGCCGATCCTCACCGGGCTGGCCACGAGCTCAATTATTTTCCCGGTGAAGTCAATCTGCGGCTGGCTGATGTAGTAATAATCAACAAAATAGACAGTTCCAATCCACAGGATGTACAAACCGTAAGAGACAACACCGCCAGGGTTAACCCCAATGCTACCGTCGTCGATGGAGCTTCACCGATCCGCGTAGAGGATCCTTCCGTTATCAGGGGAAAGCGCGTATTGGTGGTAGAAGATGGGCCAACACTAACGCACGGAGAGATGAAAATCGGGGCAGGTACTGTTGCCGCCCGAAAATTCGGAGCTTCTGAAATTATCGATCCAAGACCATACACAGTTGGGAGATTGAAGGAAACCTTCCGTAAATATCCGGGGATAGGTGCATTGCTTCCAGCTATGGGGTACGGAAAAGAACAAATCAAAGACCTTGAAAAAACAATCAACAACACGGATTGTGATTCGGTGGTCATTGGTACCCCTATTGATCTTAACCGGCTAATAACCATAAGGAAACCCAATACCCGGGTATATTATGACCTGGATGAGATTGGCAAGCCTGATCTGGACGATATTCTGGAGGAGTTCATGCAGAAAAATAATTTGTAGAAACACTGCTCCTCTCTAATAAACCAAAAAAGCGGCTTTTTAAATTAAAGCCGCTTTTTTTGGCACAATTTTTTCATTTGATTGATCAGATTCTTTGAATTTCATACGATAAAAATTTATTTTTGTAAGACCCCAAAGCAACAAAGAAATGAAAGCTTATTGTTTTAAAATAACACTGCTCCTTTTGCTTTTCATGATTCCGGTGTATCTGTTTTCTCAGGACACAACCAACACTTCCCCTGATACACTAAAACAAAGCACAGATTCTTCGGAAACGAAAGACAACAAATTCACAGAAGAAGAAAAAAAACAACGTGCCGATACTATACAAATGTTTGAAGATGACCCGATGTACGTAAATGTGCTAAAGATAACTTACGACAGCATTATTTACACTGAGGTAGGGGATAGTGATCTAAGGAGACTAGGCAAGGACAGGGTGCATAAGATCATTTACAACTGGGGCCGGGTAGAAACGCTTAATGAATCTCCTCCAAAATATCCGGGAAGGTATAATTGGAGGAAGGTCAAGATACTCAAAAACAAAAATAATACTCAGGGGCTTTATAAGGTAAAAGAAATACAGGCTAAGGTAGAAGGCTCAAGCAGGGGGTACGATACACCCAAATCACTAGAAATGAGGGCGGAAACTATACTTAAGAAAAAGGCAGCCAATATCAACGCCCAATTTGTCCTAATAACCAATAAAAACATTACCATTGCCTTTGGAGAATTACCCAGTGCTACGTTCAAAGGAATTGCCTATAGTAAAGACAAAAAAGTAAGCCAAAACGGGGAAGAAGAATAGCATTTTTCCCGATTCGCTTTCTAACCCAAATCATTCAAGAATAATTCTCACGCTATTTTGTTTATATAAAACTTCAGGGCTTCCTCTATATGCTCCCTGCTGATATACTGGTTGGTTAAAGGTTCTCCGATTTGTCGTATCAGGGTAAAATTGATCTTGTTCCCCGTATTCTTTTTGTCCTGCAGCAAATATTTATAAACCTTATCGAAATCTTTTTCCGACAATTTTATGGGCCGGTATTTACTGCCAATATAATCCGTAACTTCTCTGATGATGTGCTCTTGCGGATCATAAAATTTTGCCGAAAGAAATAATTCGCAAATCAAACCATTGGCCACTGCTTCACCGTGCAAAAGCGGATTTTCAAGGGAAAAAGCCAAACTCTCAAATGCATGACCTATAGTATGGCCGAAATTTAAAACTTTTCGCAGATTCTTCTCATACGGATCTTCTTGCACAAAATAATTTTTTATTTGTACGGATTCGGAAATCAGCCCGGTTAAAGCCACTTCATCAATATCCCCGGGATCTGCATCCAGTATTTTTTGCAAATGGGTCTCAGACCGGATTACTCCATGTTTTAACATTTCTGCCCAACCTGCATATATCTGGCGAATACTTAGCGTTCTCAGAAAAACCGGTGATATCAGCACATATTCCGGTTGGGAAAAGGTGCCAATGTGATTCTTGTAATCGTTTAGATTGATACCTGTTTTGCCGCCCACTGAGGCATCCACCATAGAAAGAAGCGTGGTGGGAATGTTTACAAATTTCATCCCCCGTTTAAAAGTGGAAGCAGCAAAACCACCGATATCCAACAACATCCCCCCTCCAAGATTGACCAACAGGGATTCACGATCTGCTCCGTGGTCTTGTAAGAAATTCCATATTTCTATCACAGTACTGATAACCTTTTGGGATTCCCCTTGCCCAATCTCCAATACAGCAACCTTTTCCCGTTGCATCAGATTTTCAAAATGTGGAAGACAAAAGGAATAAGTATTGTTGTCTGTTAACAGGAATATCTTGCCGGGTTTCAATTCATCGATTACCGACAAAAGTTGCAATTCAATTTCAGAATGGACTAAAATTTTGCTTTTGAATGATAATATTTGCATATTTAAAAATAAAAATCAAAGAAAAATGATTGATTTCGAAAATACAAAAATAGCATTTCAAAATAAAACTAACATAGATTTAAAAAGAGCGCGCTTCCTTTTTAATACCCTGGCCAGACCATACATTGTAAAGACGGGTAAATTATTCACCCATTTCGCTCTTAAAACAAGTTTACCCATAAAATGGATTGTCAAACCCACTGTTTATAAACAATTCTGTGGAGGGGAAACCATTGAAGAATGTAAGCCAGTGGTGGAGTCTATGGCAAAATACAATGTGAAATCCATATTGGATTACAGTGTGGAAGGGAAAGAAGACCCTGAAGACATCAAGGCCGCACTGGAGGAAACACTCAGAGCCATAGAAAATGCAGGTAAAAACGAAAACATTCCTTTTGCAGTTTTCAAACCCACGGCTTTTGCAAGAAGCGCAGTTCTTGAAAAGGCAAGTTCCAATCAAAAACTGACAGATAAAGAACAGACCGAAGTGAATGATTTTCGGAACCGAATTGATACCCTTTGTGGTACGGCATATCAATACGGATTACCTATTTTAATTGATGCTGAAGAGGTATGTTATCAATACATCATTGATGAAGTGGCCAGAGAGATGATGAGAAAATACAACCGCGAGAAAGCCATTGTATTCAACACCTTGCAAATGTACCGGTGGGACAGGCTGGATTTTCTGACAAAAGAATTTGAAGTGGCTCAAAAAGAGAATTTTAAATACGGGGCCAAATTTGTCAGAGGCGCATATATGGAAAAAGAAAGAAAATGGGCTCAACAGTACGGATATCTGTCTCCCATACATCCGGACAAAGCGAGTACTGACCGGGATTATAACGATGCCCTAAAGTTTTCTGTAGAAAATATTGAAAAAATTGCTATTTTTAACGGTACACATAACGAAAGCAGCTCGCTCTATTTGGTGGAACTCATGGACAAACACCAAATACCCAGAGATGATGAGCGCATATACTTTTCCCAATTATTTGGAATGAGCGACCACATCTCTTACAACTTGGCAAATGCAGGTTATAATGTAGCCAAATATTTGCCCTATGGGCCGGTTAAAAATGTAATGCCCTATCTTATCAGGAGAGCGGAAGAGAATACCTCTGCAAGGGGCCAGACAAACAGAGAACTCGAGTTAATAAAAAAAGAACTAAAAAGACGTAAAACCAAATAAATTACGGGAAAATGAGAATTGAAAATTCAAAAAAGACATTAGTTATCAGCCAAATGCGGTATGTAATGGTAATAGCTTTTATTGTAATGGTAGTGGTTTTACTTACAACCGATATGATCAGCAACAAGTTTCTGGGACTTGACAGATATTACTGGGCAGTCATAATCAGTATATTATATGTGGGACAAAACATCTATGAATATCTAAAAGATTATAATTACATTTATTTTGCCGATGAGAACAACAAGCTCCTCTTCAGATATATTCCGCTTCGCCCTTTTAAGAATAAAAGATATTCCATTGAAATCAGCAAAGATAAATTTCAGGGATACAAAATTGAAAGGCCTTCACCATTCAAACAGGAGATTGTGCTTTTTGTAAAAACACCCCAGGGTATAGCCAAATACCCGCCAATCAGCTTATCAGCTCTTAATGAAGAAGAATTCAACAACTTGAAGAAAGCCCTGAATCAACATATTAATCGATGATTTTTCTGGGAATATCAATAGGTAAACGGGCCAGGAGTTCATAATTCAACTGATTATTAAAATCAGCAAAAGATGCCAGCGTAATGGTCACACCATCCTGATCACCGATCAGCACGACTTCATCCCCTTTTCTTACATCTGTCACCTGAGTGACGTCCACAATCAGCATGTTCATGTTTACTATGCCGATTACAGGCACTCTGTGACCGTGAATAAGCACCCGGCCCTGATTACTGAGGGAGCGGCTATAACCATGTGCATAACCTACGGGAATAATGGCTATTGTTTTCTCTTCCTGGGCCATATAGTGCGTGCCGTAACTAACAAACTCCCCTTCTTTAACCTCCTTGAGACTCATGATCTGACTTTTCCAATTCAGCACCCTTTTCAAAACTTCGGATTTTTCCATCCTTTTATGAACGAAATGGATAAAAGTCTCAGGGCTGGGCCAAAATCCATATTGCAGAATTCCCACCCGAACCATGTCCATCCGGGTTTTGGGGTAAACAATGGCCGCAGCAGAACAGGCCGTATGCCGTAGTTCCGGAGTTATACCCCTGTTGGTGATCCATTTATAAACCCGGTTATATTTTTTTATCTGGCGCTGAACCCTGACGTGATTGGCAATACTTTCAGCTCCGGCATAGTGGGTGCATAAACCCCTCACATGAAAATATTCCTGATTGGTATTGATCAGCTTAACTACTTTATGGAGGACCTTTTGACTAAAACCGGTACGGTTCATTCCGGTTTCCACTTCAATGTGAATAATGGCCCTGGTGTTGAATTGTTTGGCCAGTTCGAGGGCTTCTTCCAGCTTTTCCTGTTCGAATACGAAGAATTCCACACCATTTTTCACTGCCCATTCAAGTTCTTCCTGGTTCATCCAGCCCATGACCATGATGTCTGTAGCATCCTGCTTTACATGATATACTCTCTTTGCCTCATCACCACTAAAAACAGCAAAATGATCGATACCTGCAGATTCCGCGATAGGCACAAACTGCTCGATACCATGACCATAAGCATTGGCCTTAACCACCGAGGAAATTTTGGTATCCTTTCCCAGATAATCTTTTAAAAAGGTGAGATTATGGATCAATGCTGAGCGATTGATTTCAATTACCGATGTAGCAGCCATAAAATAAAGTTCTCATTATTATTTCAAATAATGCCGATAAAGCTCAAAGAAAATTTCTATTCCTTTGTCAAGAATACTTTCCGGAAAATCGTAATCCGGACTATGTAATTGAGGATGACTTATACCTGATCCAAGACCAAAAAGCGCCCCCGGATATTTCAATGTAAAGTTTGAAAAATCTTCCGACCATCGCAAGGGTTCCTCAACATAAATGATTTGCCTGTTATTGTGTTTTGCGGCCTGTTCAAGAGTAGCCAGTGCCTCATTGTCATTCACCGTAGCCGGAAATTCTTCGGTCCAGTCAATTTCTACACTCAAATTGAAACGGGAACTATGCGCATTGACCAGTTTAATGGATTGATCAGTCAGCAAGTCCATGTCCCGGTTTGAATAAGTTCTCAGTGTAGCCATTACCTCTGCATAGCCGGGTGTGGTACCAAAGGCTACTTCTCCGAGTTTTGAATGAATGATGGTAGCAAGGGTAAAATCTTCAAATGAATGGGTTTGGGGTAGAAAAGTCAGGTCCCTCACAATATCTGCCATAGCCAGTGCCGGGCTGTTGCCTTTTTCAGGTTCAGCGGCATGGGATGTTCTTCCATATAACCGGTTGATCATCCCTTTTGAAGCTGAAGCAAATACTCCTTTCCGTAAAATAATTGATCCTTCGGGATATCCCGGAAGATTATGAAGGGCAAATACAAAATCAGGCCGAATATGCCGGAATTTTTCATCATCCAGCACATTTTTCGCTCCCTGCCCATTTTCTTCAGAAGGTTGAAAAAGAAGGATAATGCTTCCCTTTCGGGGGGGATCATTGTAAATGGCTTCAGCAACTCCCAATATGATAGCCATATGACCATCATGACCACATTTATGGGCCACACCTTCATAAGAAGACTTATAGCTAAAAGGATTGGTTTCCCGAATGGGCAGGGCATCCATATCACAGCGGAACAACACCGACGGGCCGGTCTCTTTCCCGTAGAATATAGCTGCCACTCCATTTCCGCCCAAATTATCCATGATATGATCCGGCTGGTATGTATGCAGCTCCTGTTTGATTAGCCTGGCAGTATTGTACTCACTACCTGACAATTCGGGAAATTTATGTAGTTTTTGCCTCAGCTCTTTAAGCCTGGATTTATTATATCTCAATCTTATTGGATTCAAATAGTTTCTGTACAAACAAACATGAAAAATTTCTTCATCTAACCTTATCCCTATACTTGCTCAATTTATAACTTATCTTCCACCGTTATAACGGGAGAAGCATCGACATCATCAATACCCAGGTAATCGATGATCAAATCCAGGGCGTCATTGATATCAGAGGTATGGTCATTGGGGACATTTTCCAATTTTTTGGTTAATTTCTCGTGCAGAAGAAGGGGAGTTTTATTCAGTAACTCGGACCCTTTTGAAGTCATTACAATATGGGTTCTACGCTTGTCTGCCCTTTTAGGAAGCCGTGCAATATATCCCCTTTTTTCAAGCCTGTTAATAATTCCGGAAACTGTACTGGAATTAAGGCTTAAATAATCCCGCAGTTCTTTTTGTGTGGCCTGGTAATTATTTGCCCTGTTCAGGTATTCCAGACACAAAATTTGTGGAATGCTTACGCCGTATTCTTTCTGAACTTTTTTCGATTCCAGGTTAATAGATCTGACTATCTTTCTTATCTTCAGCAAAATTTCATTCGCGTTGGCTGCCATTGCTCATGGTATTTAACAGTTATATAAAGCCCGTAAAAATACACATTTTTTACTGCCGAAAAAAATGTTCAACAAAACTTATTTCAATCAACTTTGTCTCCGAACAATTATTTTGAGATATTTGCCGCAACAATTGTGCAAGCCTATGAAAAAAGACCTGATACCGGCATATATAAGTGTAATCATGGCTATGACTTTCTGGAGCCTCACTTTTGTATGGTATAAAATGGTCTTTGAATTTTATGAACCGATAACCACTGTATTTTTGCGTCTGGTGCTTTCCTCTGTCATACTGGTTCTTCTTATGCTTCCCCTCAAGCAACTACAAAAACCCAAACTACATGATTTTAAATACTTTGTATTGGTTACGCTTTTTCAGCCTTTTTTATATTTTCTGTGCGAAAGTTATGGTGTAAAATTTGTTTCTTCCACATTATCTGCTGTAATCATTTCAACCATTCCCCTGTTCAGTCCTTTTGTTACCGCCTACTTCTACAATGAACGTGTAATGAAATTCAATATTATAGGAATCGTTATATCCATTATAGGAGTAGGAATGGTAATTTTCGAAAGAGATAAAAACGTATCGGCCACTCCATTGGGCATATTGTTATTATTTCTGGCGGTTGCTGCAGGAATCGGATACAGTATTGTTGTTAAGAAATTATCCGGCAAATACAATTCCATCAGCATCGTAACGTACCACAATATCATCGGTATCTTTTTCTATCTGCCACTTTTCCTCATTTTTGATTTCAGCCGTTTCATCTCAACAGGTTATGTTCAAAAGGCAGTTGTACCATTACTCGAACTGGCGATATTCGGATCCTCTTTTGCCTTTATCTTTTTTACTTATTCCATAAAAAAGATCGGGGTTACAAAATCCAATGCATTCACCAATGCAATTCCTGTATTAACGGCCATATTTGCATTTTTTCTTCTGGGAGAATCGCTTACTGTTATAAAAATGTCGGGCATTGGCCTGGTGATCAGTGGTCTGTTTATGTCTCAAATAACAAAGATTCCCAGATTAAGGAAAGGAAAAATATACGTTCGGCCCAATGAATAGGCAAGAAAGGGAAAAATTAAGACAAAAAGCCGCACAGGCAGAACCTGAAACGCGAAAATTTTTCAAGAAACTCCTTAAAAAAAGGAACTTTAGGCCCGAACATGTTCTGTACGAGTTACATGAAGAAGCATTTGCCAGGTACGATTGTCTGGATTGTGCAAACTGTTGCCGTTCTATAAGCCCTATTATTTATGAAAAAGACATTGACCGTATTTCCAGATACCTGAAGATAAAACCTTCAAAGGTCACTGAACAATATTTTCAAAAAGACGAAGAAGGGGATTTTGTTTTCAGAAGTAAGCCTTGTCCCTTTCTTTTGCCGGATAATTATTGTTCAATCTATGAGGTTCGACCGAAATCCTGCCGTGAATACCCCCATACCCATCAAAGGGAATTCATCAAAAATTATCATGTAACCATTAAAAATACCTATATCTGCCCCATCGCATTTTATGTGGTGGAAAAGTTAAAGAATAAAGAATGAGGGGCTTAATGATATGGAAATGGTCAAAATAAAAATTTTGATTCAGCCTTTCCGCGATCAGCTTTCCGGCTGAAACAAGTCTTTCATTTTTGCCGGTTAGCCGGTTTATGAATGTCAAAAGTGGATCCCACAGCCAGAAGATTTACTTTTGGGGCACTAAGAGGACGTACCCGCACGAAAAGTACTCATATTCCCGGTATAAAATATAAGGTTTATATCTTCATGTACTGTCATTTTCTGCACATTAAAAAAGGGAACCCTTTAGTAGATTCCCTTTCTTAAAAAAATGCAGCTAATGTAGCTAATACACTTGATCCACCTCTCTGGAGGCATATTGAATCTTCAACGCGCTCGCTCTTCTCAAGGCAGTCTTTACATCCGTAACAAGTCCCATTTTGGTATCTCCGTCAACTTTCAGGGAAACGGTCATTTTGGGACGCTCTCCTTCAGAAAGTTGCTGCCGTTCTGTGACGATATAGTCTTGTATATCATCAACCCCTGCAAAAGCATCATTCAACTGGATTCTGGGTTCGCTTCCGTAAAGGTTCTGGAATTGCCTTTTCGGTTCACCAATGTAAATATAGCTCACCAGGTCTTTTCTTTCCAGCTTTTTCACTTCCGTTGCTTCGGGCATCATGTTCTGAACCATCAGGTTGGTTTCGCGAATGGTTGTACTTACCATGAAGAAAAAGATAAGCATAAAAATAATATCCGGCAACGAAGCGGTTGATATTTTGGGAATTGATTTTGACCCTTCTTTTCTAAATTTACCCATAATGTAATTCCTCCTGTTTTATTGTCCAACGTTTTTAGGCTCAGCTTCCGAAATAATCATCGGATAGATCTCATCTATTGCATCCTGCTCTTCTTTTTCCAATTCACTGTATTCCTCACCAAATTGCTGCGTGGCAAGTTGTTGCTTAAGTTCATTATAAGCTGCTGTAAGCTCATTCTGTACTTTGATGTACATCCCATACGAAGTACCCCTGTCGTTCTGCAGAGAGATAATTCCCTTCGTACATTCGGTTTGTCCGAAAAAGGGTACTTCCTTAACTTCCATTTCAGGTAGATCGGGCTCATTGTTGGGATTGGCAATAAATTCCTTTGCCTGTTCCTTCAGATTGCTAATATCAGCCCGCTCTCCTCCTACCAATAATTGATCGCTTGAATTAATCAACACCTCAAAAACATTTCTCTCCTTGATCTGCTGGTCTTCCTGTTGCTGTCTTTGCTGTTCATCGGGTATGGGAGGAAGCCTCCTCATAATTCCGGAATCTACATCGAATGTTGTAGCCACAAGGAAAAATATCAGAAGCAAGAAGGCAATGTCTGCCATTGGTGCTGCATTGAATTCACCGCTTGGTCTTGCCATAATTCAATATTTTTTAATGTTTATTGATGTATAATGTCCGATTAATTAAACGGACATTATACATAATATATTTTTTATTTAAAAGATTTTGACACCTCAGTAAATAATATCGCACCGACTCCTACCCCGATCAACAGATACAGGGTAATTAAACCTGTGCCGACCTGTTTCAGTATGGGCGCCACATTATTGGGATTAGGGCTTGCGAAATTCAATGGTTGAGCAGATGCGAGATTGTAAGCCATAACCACCAAAATAGCCAGAGCGACAATCCCAATGAGGGTGCCTTTACCCCGCTTGGGTTGGGCAATAATCTGTGCCAGAGGAAAAAGCAGCGCCATTAAACCGGCAAGTGCTGCCAGAATAGCTCCCCAAATCAAAATATGATTGGTGTAAACGGGTTCTCCGCCTGCCATTTCGCCCCCGGCATAGTATAGGACTCCCAGAATGACGGAGCCTGCCAAAAGCAAAATTTCTATAATTCTTCTTAATATACCCATATCTAATAATAATTTATTTTATTATTTTTTACCATATTTATAAATAAGGTCTACCAGTGATATAGAAGCATCTTCCATATCATTCACGATACTGTCAATCTTCGATACAATATAATTATAGAATAACTGAAGAATTACAGCAACGATAAGACCTGACGCTGTAGTAATCAGGGCAACACTAATACCGCCTGCAACAACGGACGGGGAAACGGTTCCGGCAGCTTCAATGTTGTCAAATGCTTCAATCATACCGATAACGGTACCAAGGAATCCCAGCATTGGAGCAATGGCAATGAAGAGGGAAATCCAGGTTAAACCCTGCTCCAATAAACCTGCTTGTACACTGCCGTAAGATACGACTGACTTTTCAGCCACCTCAACACCTTCATCGGCCCGGTCCAGTCCCTGATAGAAAATGGAAGCAACAGGCCCGCGGGTGTTACGGCATACCTCTTTTGCATCTTCAATACCACCTTGTTCAAGGGCATTTTCAACCTTCTTCAGTAGCTTAGTGGTATTGGTGGTTGAAAGATTCAGATAAATGATCCTTTCAATGGCCACGGCCAGACCAAAGATCAAAGCCAATAGAACCACACCCATAAAAGCGGGTCCTCCATCAATAAACTTCTGTTTTACCTGTTTGTGTAATGAACTAGGTTCTTGTTGTGCTTCTTCTTCTCCCGCAGCTGCTGCAGCAGTGTCAGCAGCAGCTGTGTCGGCTGCCATAGCTGTGTCTTGAACAGCTGTGTCCTGTTGTCCTTCTTCTTGAGCAACTGCAAATGCTGAAGTTCCCAAGATAAATAATCCGATTACTGCGATAGTTCCTAATAATCTTTTCATGGTTTGTCTTCTGTTTTGATTAATGAATTGAATGTTAAAATTAATAAAAAAAATTTTATTTGCAAAATCGGCGGAGAAAGAGGGATTCGAACCCTCGTGGCGCTTGTGGCGCCAACACGCTTTCCAGGCGTGCGCCTTCGACCACTCGGCCATTTCTCCGGGATAAGCCCCTCTAATTTTGCGGCACAAATTACAAAAAAATATAATTCACAAAATATTTATGGATTAATTTCTCCCCTAATTGACTTATTTAAAAGCATTCTAATCTTCTCTCTATTAATACCCAAGCCAAGAAGAAACATCAGCTTTGTTAAACCCGCTTCCGTGGTCAAATCATACCCATTCAAAACCCCTATTTCCTTAAGTTTTCGTCCGGTTTCATAATGGTTCATATCCACCGTACCTACCAAACACTGCGTAATATTCAGCAAAATTTTATCCGCATCGATTGCCTCGCGAAGCAAATTTATGAACCAATCTTTTGTAAGGGCATTTCCTGAACCATAAGTTTCCAGAATAATGGCCCGGATTTCCGTGTTATGTGCCAACGCACTTACAACATTTTCATTAATACCCGGATGAACCTTTAAAATAGCTATATTGGTTTCCAGATTTCTATGCACTTTCAGCTTTAAAGAACTTGTAGGATAACGAATGGCCTCGTAATTGTATTTTATATTGATCCCAATCTCAGCAAGATTCGGGTAATTCGGTGATGAAAAGGCATTAAAATGTTCTGAACTGATTTTGGTGATACGATTGCCCCGGAATAAGCGATTCTCAAAATACAAGGCAACCTCTGGCACCAGCATCCGGCCATTTTTATGGGCTGCAGCGATTTCAACTGCCGTAATGAGATTTTCCTTGCCATCGGTCCGTAAGGTACCGATGGGTAGTTGCGAACCAGTGAGAATAACTGGTTTTTGAAGATTCTCAAGCATAAAGCTCAATGCAGATGCAGTATATGCCATGGTATCCGTACCATGTAAAATCACGAATCCATCATAATTTTCATACTGCCGGGCAATTATATCTACCAGCCTTACCCAAAACTCTGGTGTAATATCCGATGAATCAATAACCGGAGAAAAAGTAATACTATCTACTTTATATCCAAAGCTTTTTATATCAGGTACCTGTTCTTCAATATGAGAAAAATCGAAAGGATATAACCTTTGCGTTTCAGGATCTCTTATCATCCCAATGGTTCCCCCTGTATAAATAATAAGAATCGAAATATCCCCCTGTCTCTCCATCAACTTCTGAATACCTTTAAAGCATTTCTTGTTGTGATCTCTGCCACTTCTTCCAAACTTATATTTTTTACTTCTGCTATCTTCTTGGCAATATATTTTATATATGTACTTTCATTTCTTTTTCCTCTGTGGGGAACAGGTGCCAGAAAAGGAGCATCAGTTTCCAGTACCAGATGATCCATGTCTATCTCCGCAACCACTTCATCCAATGAAGAATTTTTAAAGGTCACAATTCCGTTAATTCCTATTTTAAATCCCAAACCAATGATATGTTGTGCATCCTCAACTGTTCCTGCGAAACTATGAAAAATTCCATAAAGTTGCTCATCATTTAGTCTGTCTACCACATCAAAAATTTCCCGAAAAGAATCTCTCGAATGGATCACAATAGGCATACCTTGTTCTTTTGCCCATCTTATCTGTATTTCAAAAGCCTTTTCCTGCTCTTTTTGATGGGTCTTGTCCCAGTAAAGATCAATTCCGGTTTCTCCAATAGCAGCAAAAGAACGCTCATGAAGCCAATTTTTCAGTATCTCAAGTTCTTTTTCATAATCTTTTTTAACCGAGGTAGGATGCAAACCAATCATGGGATAAAAAAATCCTGGATAAAGCGCCTCCAATTGAATCATATCTTCGATGGTCCCGGAATCAATATTGGGAAGATATACCCGCCCAACACCTGCCTCTTTGGAGCGCTGAACTACATCCTGAACCGCATTGTCAAATTCATCAAGATATATATGAGCGTGTGTATCAATTAAATCCATAATTTACCCAATAATTTATGCACCGCAAACTTGAGAAAAATTATTCAAATAAAAAAGAGGGGCAAGAACCCCTCTTTTCAATGACGGTCTGATAATATTATCAAACGGCTCCCTGCGCCAGCATGGCTTCGGCAACCTTAACAAAACCACCGATATTGGCACCTTTTACATAATTAATGTAATCTCCTTCCTTTCCATATTTCTGACATGTGTTATGAATATTGGTCATAATCTCTTTCAACCTTTGATCTACGTCATCACGTGACCAGGGAAGCCGCATGGAATTCTGGGTCATTTCCAGGCCGGAAACTGCAACACCTCCTGCGTTAGCAGCTTTCCCAGGTCCAAAAAGTATTTGTTTATTCAGAAATACTTCGATGGCCTCTGGAGTACAAGGCATATTGGCGCCTTCTGAAACACATATACAACCAGTTTCGACCAGTTTTTCAGCGTCTTCCTTCTCGATCTCATTCTGAGTGGCACAGGGAAGGGCTATATCACAACTGACCTCCCAGGGTTTTTTCCCTTCATAATATTCAACTCCGTATTTTTCGGCATATTCCTGGATTCTGCCACGCTTGATGTTCTTAAGTTCCATAACATAATGCAGCTTTTCATCATCAATGCCATCCGGATCGTATATAAGGCCGCCGGAATCGGAAAGGGTAATGACTTTACCCCCCAGCTCATTAATCTTTTCAGTAGCATATTGGGCTACATTACCTGACCCGGATACGGCCACTTCTTTATTCTTTATCTCCTCGCCACGAGTCTTTAGCATCTCCTGGGCAAAATAGGTGGCTCCATACCCTGTAGCCTCCGGTCGAATTAAGCTTCCTCCGAAGGGAATGCCTTTCCCGGTTAAAACACCGGTAAATTCATTCTTTAAACGCTTATATTGACCAAAAAGAAAGCCGATCTCCCTGCCTCCTACACCGATATCGCCGGCGGGAACATCCGTATGCGGGCCAATGTGCCGATAAAGCTCCGTCATGAAGCTTTGACAAAATCTCATTACTTCATTATCCGATTTACCTTTGGGGTTAAAATCAGAACCACCTTTACCTCCCCCCATAGGCAAAGTAGTCAAGCTATTCTTAAATACCTGCTCAAAGGCCAGGAATTTCAAAATGCTTATATTTACCGTAGGATGAAACCTTAATCCTCCTTTATAGGGACCGATAGCACTGTTCATCTCTATACGGTATCCTTTATTGATCTGGATTTCACCCTTATCATCCTGCCATGGTACTCTAAAAATCACAGCACGTTCAGGTTCGGCAATTCTTTCCAGAATTTTGGCATGCTTATACTTGGGGTTCTCTTCAATGAATGGCATCAACGATTCTGCAACCTCCTGCACAGCCTGGTGGAATTCTTCCTCCCCGGGGTTTTTTGCAGCAATTCTCCCCATGAACTCTTCTAGACTTTGTTCCATAAGATATCTGATTTTAATTTTAAATTGACTATATGTAATTCTTAGCTTAAGTATCGGGGTTAAAAATATCGCCCAATTTTAAAAAAAATTTAAAGGAGTTAATAATCTACTCATAACTATTTTCGTGCAACTTTAACAAATCAAGAAAGGATTCAGTTTAATAATAAAATGTTAACGTTAAATTGTCAGCAATTTATAACGATTACCCGGAAGGCATCTGGTAATGCCTTCAAATTCCAGATCCAAGAGCATGGGAGATACTTTGCTAATGGGCATATTCAAACGTGAACTGAGCTCATTAATGGATAGCTCTCCATTTTCTCTTAGCAAAGTTACTATATTTTTCTCAGCGGGCCCAAGTTCCTTAAAAATCTCCCTTTGAACAATCTTTTCCTTATACTTATTTATCTCCCATCCCATCACATATTCCAAATCGGCTGCACCTTCAATAAGGGCTGCTTTATTGGTTTTAATCAGTTGATTGCATCCTTTAGAACGCGGGTCATTTATTCTTCCCGGAAAGGCAAAGACATCACGGTTATAGGAATTTGCCAGATCAGCAGTAATAAGGGCTCCACCACGTTCACCCGATTCAATCACCACTGTAGCATCAGCCAATCCGGCAATAATTCTGTTGCGGCTTACAAAATTGCTCTTGATAAATTTGGTATGGCTTGAAAATTCAGTAAGGAGCGCTCCCTGTTTTATGATTTTTTCGGCTACTGTACGATGAACAGAGGGATAGATGATATCCAAACCATGTCCAAGGACGGAGATCGTTTTCAGACCATTACCCAGGGCAGCTTTATGAGCGCATACATCAATACCATAAGCCAAACCACTAACAATAACAAGATCCTTACCATTCTCCGACAAATCGGCAATGAGCTTCCGACAGGCCTCAATGCCCCGGTCGGTTGCCCTCCTTGTACCTACTACACTCAATATCCTGAAGTCTTCAAAGTTGACGTTCCCCTTAGAATAAAGAATTATAGGTGCATCCTCACAGTTTTTCAGTCTTTGCGGATAATTTTTGTCCAGATAAAAATATACATCGATCTGGTAATGCTCAATAAAAGCCATTTCTCTTTCCACCTTTTCAAAAATACCTTTCTCTTTTATATTCCGGACAAGATTTTCACCAATATTAGGAATTTTTAACAATTTGCTCTTAGGTTCTTCAAACAGTGCTTTTGGGCTGCCAGTGTAGGCAATTAACCGTTTGGCCAGCATGGGTCCCACTTTAGGGATTAAACTCAAGGCAATTCGATAGAACAGTTCCTCGTTATAATTTTTCATAGGTCGATTATGAAAAAAGAAATCGTATGTTATACAAAACAAAACCTTTTCATACCATTTGGCGTAAAACCGCCGTAAATAAAATGAATTTCCTTACAACACCGGATTTCATCTATTCATTTTTAGATATTATTAATGCATTATAAAAATGATTGGAAATTTATTAAAAATTTTTATTACTTTGTAAAATTTGTGCCATTATTTTCCGTTAACCATAAGAAATTAATTAGTTGGGAATTAATAAAAATCAAAAGCCAAGATGAGACAATTAAAAATTACCAAATCGATTACCAACAGGGACAGTTCATCATTAGAAAAGTACTTGCAAGAGGTTGGGAAAGAGGAGCTTTTAACACCAGATGAAGAAGTAGAATTAGCGCAGCGGATAAAAAAAGGAGACAAAACTGCATTGGAAAAGCTGACCAGAGCGAATTTGCGATTTGTAATCTCTGTAGCAAAACAATATCAATTTCAGGGATTGAGTTTACCGGATTTAATTAATGAGGGGAATCTTGGCCTTATAAAAGCTGCAGAAAGATTTGACGAAACCAAAGGTTTTAAGTTTATCTCATATGCCGTTTGGTGGATCAGACAATCCATACTTCAGGCAATTGCCGAGCAATCCAGAGTGGTCAGATTACCTCTGAACAAAGTAGGATCCATCAACAAATTACATAAAGCTTATGCAAAGTTGGAGCAGGAAAATGACAGGACTCCCACTTATGAAGAGCTTGCAGAGATGGTGGATCTGCCGAAGGAAAAAGTGGAAAAAACCTTACAGCTTTCGGGTAAATCCTTATCCATGGATGCCCCCTTTGATGACGATGAGGACGGCAGTCTTCTGGATGTAATGGAAAACTCTGATGCACCCGAAGCAGACGGTACACTGATGAATGAATCCCTTAGCAGGGAAATAGAAAGAACGTTGAGCGTGCTTCCCGAAAAGGAAAAAGCCGTGATCAAGTATTTCTTCGGGTTGGGCGTCCAGGAAATGTCCCTTGAAGAAATCGGGCAAAAACTTAATCTGACCAGAGAAAGAGTTAGGCAGATTAAGGAAAAAGGCATCAGAAGATTGCGGCACTCCTCAAAAAATAAGCTGCTCAAAAAATATCTCGGATAAAAAACTTATCCAGTTTAAAAAGAGGCGATTACAAATGTTTTTGTAATCGCCTCTTTTTTTTGGTTGGTGGTTTGAAGTCAATGAATACCCTGCAAATAGCTCCAAAGTGTATTAAGGTAGTACTTCACCGGGGATTTCTTCAATATCCCTTACCTCTATCTTTCTGATGAACAATTCCCCACCTTCTGACTGGATTTGAATCTGACCGGAAGTAAGCGGGTTTACCTCCCCATTTTCGTAGCTTCCGGAATTGTAATTGACCATCACGGTTTCGCCATTAACGACGTGAACAGACTGCCGTCCATAGCAATAGAGGTCGATCTCATTCCATTCACCAATGGGATTTTCATAATCACTGCTTTTAGCGGCAATTTTGCTTACTCCATCTTTGCCGAATGCCTGCCTTTCACCCTCCGGATCATACTGGTAATTGCCGTCTCCGGTTTCTCTGACCGGAATTTCACAATAAGTCTCCCCCATTCTGTAGGAATCACCTATATTACCTGTCATAAGCTGCATTTCGTGCGAATTCATCCAGGTATCAAGGCCAGCGCCAAAGGGGCCGTAACTATGGTAAAGCAAACCACTGTTCCGATTGCCGTATACATTCTCTCCCCATTTGAATTCCATGTGAAGATGGTAATTTTCAAATTTTTCTCTGGTAGCAAGGGAACCATTTACTTCTCCGGAGATCCTTATCACATTTTCTCCTTCCACTTGAGTCACTGAAAATACTTGTTCAGGAGTAGCTTTTTCAGCAAGATCTTCATACCCATCTATGGGGGTTCCCAAGTAAGTTTCCCAGTTTTCAAGGTTCTCTCCGTTAAATACAGGTTCCCACTCTGTTTGCTGCTGACAGGCAGATCCCAGAAACAGAACGACGGTTGTTAAAATGATGGCTAAAAATTTCATAACATTATTAATTTATGGATTTATGGATTTACAAAATTACCGGATTCGAAAATAACATTTTAATTTTACAATTACCAATATTACCTTTTAACATATTGGCGAAAATTTTCAGGTACATTTTCGTAATATTTTGTAGAAGCAGGGACCAATACGGACTGGCCGTGCTTTTCCAGGAGCTGCAAACCCTGATGCCGGGAAAGAAGGAAGTGAAGAAATTTCCTGGCAACATCGGGATTGGGTGCTTTCTTCAGCATGCTTACCCCGTAGACCATCGGTTCACCATGAATGGTCAGCTTTTTCCCGGGTCTTTTACCGGCTATATCCACCGATACAGTATTGTACCATTCTTTTAATTCCGGATTTCCAAGATTGATGGAATCCGTAAGGGTTAAATAATTTAATCCGTGCTGTTCAGCAAGGGACCGGTATAAAAAAATATAATCAAGGGTATTTGTTTCAAGCAATGCCAGAAGATCCGTCTCTTTCGGGCGTATATAGCGCTGGTTTTTTGAAAGAATACGATTGGCCATACCCGGCTGATTGTAATATTTTTCTGAAAGCCGCAAGCTTAATACGGTTCTGTAACCACACGGATCCGAATCGAGGTCGCTCCGTCCATAAAGTACCTCCTCCTTTTGTAAAATTTCATGCCAGTTAAACCGGTTAATCTTGTCATGGTATTTGGATTCCTGATGATATACGAGAGCCATTTCATTGGCGGCAAATTTAATAAGCCACTCTGTGTGCTCAGGGATCAGGAATTTATTTATAACCTTATAATCGGCGGAAGCCATGATGTCACAATCCCGGCCGAGATCACTTATTTTACGGGCACATTCTACGCTTCCGGAAACTTCCCGTTGTATATTCACGCTGGGATGGAGTTGCTCAAAAGAATCCGCTGCCTCTTTAAAGGGCACAGATAAGCTACCGGCATGGAAAATGATCAAATCTCCGGATAGCTCACCTCCCGTCTGATTTCCGTCATCCACAACACATCCTGCAAGAAGAAATAACAGAAATGCGAATATTGGAATTCCTCTGATACGGTTGCCATTCAAAAACATTTTACAAATTTTCCTCAGCCTGTTAATTGAATTCCAATATACCCCCATCCCTTTTTCAAGAAGCTTAAATGCTCTTTTTTGGTCATCCACGACGGAGAATGGTTGAATGCCATAAAAAACCCTGTAATTTTTCAGTCTTTAGATTTTCTCTACTTTACACACCGAAAATTTATAGGGAGGTATCCTGGAGTGTGGATCCAGATCTCCCCGGGTTAATTTATTAACCAAGGATTCCCTGAAGTGAAAAGGCATAAACAATTCACCTTCCGCCACGCTTTCACTCTCTCTGATCATAGTTTCCAGTTCACCCCTTTTATTGGACAGTTTAACCTGATCGCCATCACGAAATCCGTTTTTCTTAACATCTGCGGGGTTCATGAGCACAAATGTTTCATTGGCAAAATCATTCAGGGCTTTATTTCTCCGCGACATGGTGGAGGTATGATATTGATAAAGGATTCTGCCGGTATTCAAAACGTAGGGGAAATCCCTGGATGGGGTTTCTGACTGTTGTTCATATTCTACAGGGTTAAGTATGCCTAATCCATGGGAAGTACTGAATTTTTCCAAAAACAAGGTTTTGGTTCCCGGATGATCTATTGTGGGGCAAGGCCATTGAAGTCCGTCCTGCACAATACGCCAATAGGTCACACCAGCCATAATAGGCGTGGCTTCTCTTATTTCCTCAAAAATTTCTTTGGCGTTGTTGTATTGCCCTATATTGTATCCCATCCGTTCAGCAATGTTCACGATGATCTTCCAGTCCTCCTCAGCCTGACCGGGCATTTCCAATGCTTTACGCACCCTCAACACCCTGCGGTCGCTATTGACAAATGTACCGTTTTTTTCTGCATAGGAGGAAGCGGGCAAAATAACATCTGCATAAGGGGTAGTTTCCGTGTGAAATATATCCTGTACTACAAGAAAATCAAGATTTTTAAGGGATTCTTCGGTATGATTCAGATCCGGATCGGTCATCATGGGATTTTCTCCCATAATATACATTCCTTTTATCTGTCCCTCATGAGCTGCATTCACAAGTTGAACCGTGGTGAGGCCCGGCTCCGAAGGCAGGCTTTCAAAGGGCACATCCCATAATCCGGCAAGTTTTCTGCGGTTTTCCTCATTGCCAACAGGTATATATCCCGGGTAATTAATCGGTGAAACACCGATATCTGTTACTCCCTGGACATTGTTCTGTCCCCTCGGGGGATCGATACCGGCCCTTTCTTTCCCAATCTGCCCGGTAATCAACATCATGTTTATAAGGGAAAAGACCATATGGGTACCCACCTGCTGCTGGCTCAGCCCCATTCCGGTAGCTATCATTGCAGTTGAGCTTTTGGCATAAATACGTGCTGCTTCAGTAAATTTTTCCCTGGGAACACCGGTGATCCTTTCAGTTTCTTCAGGAGTATACTTATCAACCACATCCCGCAGTTTCTTATAGGCCTTCATACCACCATCAACTCTTTTTTTGATAAACTCCTTATCAATAAGATTTTCTTTAATAATAATATGTATCATACCATTAAGAAGGGCAACGTCGGTACCCAGGCGGGGTTGCAGCCATATATCTGCATATTTGACCATAGTGGTCCATTTGGGGTCACAAACAATGATCTTGTTGCCTTTGTATTTTCCATTTTTCGCAAAAGTAGCTGTAACCGGATGAGTCTCCACCATATTGTTACCCGTCACGAAAAGACAATCAGTATTGGCAAAATCCTCAATAGAATTGCTACCCGCGCCGCTACCCAAAGATTTCAACATGGCGGTTACAGTGGATGCATGACACAGCCGGGTGCAATAATCAAGGTTATTGTTGCCGAAAACAATACGGATAAATTTCTGGAAAATGTAATTGTCTTCATTGGTACATTTGGCTGATCCATACCCACCCAGAGCTTCGCTGCCATATTTCTCCTTTATCTCACTGAATTTTTTAGCTATCAGATCCAGTGCTTCCTCCCAGGAAGATTCTACAAATTCACCGTTTTTTTTGATCAATGGTGTGGTTAACCGATCTTCACTTTGGACATAATCGTATCCATAACGTCCCTTTACACAAAGTCTGCCATCATTAGGTGCCACGTCTTCCACGCCGTCGGAGCGAACGATTTTACCATCCTGTACGTATAGCATAATCTGACATCCTACGCCGCAATAGGGACAGGTAGTGCGAACCCTCTTGTCAATCCGGTTGAGATTGATTTCATCCCGATGGGGTTTATCAACCAGGGCACCGGTTGGACAAAGCTGCACGCATTCCCCGCAGCCGTCACATTCCGACTCACTCCATTTATCGATGCCTGCCACGATATAAGAAGCAATTCCCCGCTGACTGAAAGAAAGTACATTTTTTCCCTGCACTTCATCGCAGGCCTTTATACACCGGAAACATTTAATGCATTTGGTCCCGTCATACGACAAAACAGGAGAAGTATCATCCACGGGATAATGCATGTGTTTATAAATATTGGGATAGCTTCTCTGGTACTTTCGGTCCAGGTTATAATACTGTACCCAAAACCAGAACTCATCATAATAAGTACCATCATGATGATCATTATGTTCGGCCAGCAAGTATTCCAGGGTACGTTTCCGGGCAGATTCAAGTTCATCATCAAAGGCCGTCACCAACATCCCTTCTTCGGCTTTTACTGTACAGGACATAGTGAGCCCTTTCTGCCCTTCGATTTTTACAACGCACATCCGGCAGGCACCGGTTGGTGAAAGCTTTTTATGATAACAAAGAAAAGGAATCTGGATGCCGTTGTCCAATGCAACCTGTAGAAGGTTTGCTCCTTCAGGGGCTTGTATTTGCTTGCCTTCTATAGTAAGGTTAACTCTTTTACTCATAAATCAAAACTTTAAAATTCATCCTTAAAATATTGTACTGCACTTCCGATGGGTAATATGGGCGAGCCTCCAAGGGGACAAAGGGAAGTCTTCTGCATATATTCAGCTTCCTCTTTCATTTTTTCAAGCATCTCAGCCCGGTTGCCATTCTTCTTCTCTTTGACATCTTTCAGCATCATCACCAACATTCTTGTACCTACTCTGCAAGGCACACATTTGCCGCAGGATTCGTGCTCAAAAAACTCCAGGATGGAATGCATCATATCATAGAGGGATCGCGTTTCATCCATCACCATAATGGCTCCGGAACCAAGAATAGCTCCTATTTCCTTCAGGGTATCAAATCCCATGGGAATATCAAACGCTTCTTCATTTACAAAAGTGCCTGCCGCTCCTCCTAATATAGCCGCTTTAAATGGCTTTCCATTCTTCATTCCTCCTGCCAATTCATATATGAGTTGTTTCAAGGTAACTCCCATTTCGACTTCATAAGTGCCGGGATTTTCAATATCTCCGCTTATGGTAAAAATCTTGGTTCCCGGAGACCTCTCAGTTCCCATTTTCTTATAAGCTTCTGATCCCTCTGTTATAATATAAGGTATATTGGAAAAAGTTTCCACATTATTGATGAGCGTGGGTTGACCAAAAACTCCGACATTAGCCGGGAAGGGAGGTTTAATGCGCGGATATCCCCTTTTTCCTTCAAGAGATTCCAGAAGGGTGAGTTCTTCACCACACAAATAAGAACCGGCTCCGATTTTAAGTTCAATGTCCAATGAAAAGCCGCTACCCTGAATATTTTCGCCAAGATATCCCTGGTCATAACAGTTTTTAATAGCCTGTTCCAACTTTTGGATGGATTCCGTATACTCTCTCCTGATATAAATATATCCTTTTTCAGCCCAGATGGAGTAAGCGGAAATCAGCATTCCTTCAAGCATGATATAAGGATCCTGTTCCATGATAATCCTGTCCTTATAGGTGCCGGGCTCTCCCTCATCTGCGTTGCAAACAATGAATTTGGGACCACATTTATGACACCGGGCCTGGTCAGTGAACTCTAATTTCTTGCCGCTGGGAAAACCTCCACCACCCCGTCCTCTTAAACCGGAGTTTTTCATTTCCTTTATTACATTCCTTGGATCCATTGACAAGGCCATCTTAAAAGCCTTGAATCCGCCGGAATTCATATAATCTTCAATACTTGATGGATTAATCCTTCCGGCATTTTTTAGTGCTATTCTTGTTTCCTGTATCACGACTTAGTTTGTTTTTTGTGTTCTTTTTCACGTAAATAATTGATAATGTTCTTCAACCTGGCTTCATCCAGATTATAGTAAACTGTATCATTCAACATCATTACCGGAGCTTTATCGCAGTGCCCAAGACATTCAGAGGGTTCCAGGGTAAATAACATATCGCTCGTGGTTTCCCCAACACGGATAGTCAACTCCTTTTCAAGAACATTCAAAAGATTAAAAGCACCAACCATCATACAGACCGGTGATTTACAAAAACGAATGATGTATTTTCCTCTGGGATTCATACTAAAAATGGAATAGTACCTTACTACGCCATACACCGAGGCAGTGGTAGTATTCAAATATTTTGCCACCTGCCTGATATCCGAATGGGTGATGTTGTTACCCGGGTTCTCCCGTTGTATCTCATGCAAAATAAGCAGAAGATTATCCCGGGTTGGCGGGTATTTTTGAAGCGTATCCTTTATATCCATATCAAATAATTTAAGTAATGTATAAAAATAATGGATAATGGGATATGAGTCAATAGCATTTAATTATTTATACCCATTCCAGATAACGTTGGCAGCGCTTCCAGGTTACAGGATGAGGCGGATAAATAAAATTTATATCTACTCCGACAAATGGCTTTTTCAATCTTTTTGAAATTATAAATCAAAGGCTAAGAAGAATCTGCCACGCCTTCTTCATTTTCCAAAAGAATATTTAAAATTTTTATGGCTGTATCGGGAATCGGCGTTCCGGGACCAAAAATGCCCATAACTCCGGCATCATACAGAAATTGATAATCCTGGGAAGGAATTACTCCACCGACAATCACCATGATATCCTCCCGGTCAAGGTTACGAAGTTCTTCCATAACCTGCGGTACAAGGGTTTTATGACCTCCGGCAAGGCTGGAGATACCCAATATGTGCACATCATTCTCAACTGCCTGCCGGGCGGCTTCGGCCGGTGTCTGAAATAGCGGACCGATATCTACGTCGAAGCCCAGGTCGGCATAGCCTGTTGATACCACTTTAGCACCGCGGTCATGACCATCCTGCCCCATTTTGGCTATCATTATCCGGGGTTGACGGCCTTCTTCACGGGCGAATTGCTTAACCAGCTCCCGCGCTTTCTGATAGGTAACATCATCCTTTGATTCGGATAAATACACACCTGATACGCTTCGGGTTACAGCCGTATAACGTCCCACCACTTTTTCACAGGCATAGGAAATTTCACCCAGTGTAGCCCGTTTTTTGGCTGCCTCAACCGATAATTCCAACAAATTGCCTTCACCCGTACGGGCACATTCAGTGATCCTGTTCAGGGCCTCTTGTACTTCTTCTTCATCACGCGCTTTCTTAAGTTTTTCCAAACGTTTAAGCTGGGCGTTGCGTACCGCTGTATTATCCACATTAAGCACCTCAATGGGTTCTTCTTTATCCGGTTTGTACTTATTAACACCTACGCGTACTTCCTTACCCGTGTCGAGCCGGGCTTGTTTCTTCGCAGCGGCTTCCTCAATACGCATTTTAGGTACACCGGTTTCTATAGCTTTGGCCATGCCCCCGAGATCTTCAATCTCCCTGATATGTTCCCATGCCCGCCTGGCAATCTGATCGGTGAGCTTTTCAACATAATAAGACCCACCCCATGGATCAAGCGATTTTGTTATGTTGGTTTCTTCCTGAAGAAAAATCTGTGTATTTCTGGCAATTCTTGCCGAAAAATCTGTTGGAAGGGAAACGGCTTCATCCAAAGCGTTGGTGTGCAATGACTGTGTATGGCCTAGTGCAGCACCCATGGCTTCAAGGCAGGTTCGGGCTACATTGTTGTAAGGGTCTTGTTGGGTCAAACTCCAGCCCGAAGTTTGGGAATGGGTTCTAAGAGCCATGGATTTGGGGTTTTGGGGATCAAACTGCTTTACAATTTTAGCCCAAAGCATTCTGGCTGCTCTCATCTTGGCTATTTCCGTAAAATGATTCATACCAATACCCCAGAAAAAAGAAAATCTCGGGGCAAAGGAATCAATATCCAAGCCAGCATCCAGACCGGCTCTCAGGTATTCAAGTCCATCAGCCAAAGTATATGCCAGTTCAATGTCTGCGGTGGCACCGGCTTCCTGCATATGATATCCACTTACCGAGATGGAATTGAACCTGGGCATATTTACCGAGGTATATTCAAATATATCGGCGATAATACGCATGGAAAAATCAGGGGGATAAATATAGGTATTGCGAACCATAAATTCCTTCAATATATCATTCTGAATGGTTCCGCTGAGCTTCTCAAGGGAAACTCCCTGTTCGAGCCCTGCAACAATATAAAAAGCCATTACCGGTAAAACAGCTCCGTTCATGGTCATGGAAACTGTCATCTGATCAAGAGGGATCTGATCGAAAAGCACCTTCATATCCAGTATAGAATCAACAGCCACACCGGCTTTGCCCACATCACCGGCAACCCGGGGATGATCGGAATCATAGCCTCTGTGGGTTGCCAAATCAAATGCTATGGATAAACCTTTTTGGCCTGCGGCCAGATTTCTCCTGTAAAAGGCATTGGATTCCTCGGCGGTCGAAAATCCCGCATACTGCCGGATGGTCCACTTGCGCATGGCATACATAGTGGAATAAGGCCCCCTAAGATAAGGAGGGATGCCTGCGGCATATTCCAGATGCTCTAGATTTTCGATATCTTCACGGGTATACACAGGTTTGAGGGAAATTTTTTCCGGGGTTTCCGCAACTGAGCTATATTCAGCCTTTTTCCGTTCACCGGCTTTCTTAATAAATTCGGGCTGTATATTGTTGAAATTTGGTCGCATAATTTATTGATTGTCTTGTTATTTAATACCCAGTAACTGCTGAAATGTCTTTAAAGATTCAACAAGATTGGATTTAATGTGGATAAAATGCCGTAGTCCTTTTTGCCGGAGCATTTCAATGCTGTCTTTGGGATAACCCGCAACCACAATGATGGAAGTATATTTTAACCGATCATATATTGCCGGGGCTACTTCAGGATACTCCTGATCCGAAGAACAAACTACCACAATTTCAGGTTTCTTCTCCAGAGCTGCCTGCACCCCTTCATCTACGGACTGAAAACCAATGTGATCCAGAATTTCAAACCCTCCAGCGGCAAAAAAGTCCGCAGAGAACTGAGCCCGGGCCCTTCTCATCTTTTTATCGCCAATCGTCAGCATGAATACTTTGGGTCTGCGCCCCTTCATCTTATCGGTTTTCAAGCGCAGTTCCTCCATTTCTTCTGCTCCCCGGTAAGGTTTTATGGGCTCCGCTACAGCATGATCCTTTTTATGAGATTCGAGCCACATAAAGGATTCATCATATTTTCCATCCAGTACTTCCTGAGAATTGGGATAAAGATTGATACCCACCAGCACTTCCTTTCGCATGGCAATATTCATATTCCTTTTGTTGGCAGTTTCCCCTATCTTTTCCTGAATGATGCGTTTCCTGAAAGCTTCAATATAGCCTCCTTCATTTTCAATTTCCTGAAAAAGCTTCCAGGAGTGTTCTGCAATGGATTGGGTCAGTTCTTCAATATAGTATGCACCTCCTGCAGGATCAACTACTCTGTCAAAATGTGCCTCTTCTTTAAGTATAATCTGGGTATTGCGGGCTATCCTTCTGGCAAAATCTGTAGGTTCCTCAAAAGGACTGTCATAGGGAGTTACTGAAATGGAATCAGCACCTCCCAGCGAAGCCGACATCGCCTCTGTGGTATCCCGGATCATATTGACATAAGGATCGTACACGGTTTGATTCCAGAAGGAAGTTTCTGCATGGATCTTCATTTGGGTTGAATTGACCTCGGAGGGACCATATGCTTCCACAACCTTTGCCCAAAGCATCCGTGCAGCTCTGAATTTGGCTATTTCAAGGAAATAAGAAGGTCCAACACCAAATTTAAAATGTATATTCCTGGCAGCAACCTCTACACTTACCCCCTGATCGGTAAGATATGCCAGATATTCGTTTCCCATAGCCAAAGCAAATGCCAGTTCCTGCACAATGTTAGCTCCGGCATTATGAATCCAGGCGGCATCTACCGCAAGCACAGAAAAACCAGGTATATCATCCCCTTTTTCAACGAGCTCCTGTATTTCAGGAAACTCCTGCCCGGCTGTCTCACAAAAATTCCCATATTTATTCAAACACCCAAGTGGATTATAATCAACACTGCCTTTTATCTCATCCTTCTCTATGGATTCTTCTTCTATTTTCTCCCGAAGCAAATCCAACACATGCTGCGAAGCATGGCCTGCCCGAAAATTCAATTCAATAACCTGGATACATATATTATCCAGCAACTCCTCAAACTGTTGCCGGTTAAACTTGGTTTCCCCATCAAGTAAAAAACCGATGGAATCGACGCCACAATTTAGCACATTAAGCGCCTCCTTATTGGCCTTTTCCAGATTCGATCTGGCATCCACATCCTGGCGCACAAACCAACTGTTGTCCCGGTCGGTTTTTCCTCTGACCCAGGGAAATTCTGCAGGACGAATATCAAGGTGCCTTATTTCCTTTAAATCCTCTGCCCTATAATAGGGACGCACAGCAAAACCTCCAAGGGGCCGCCATATCAATTTTTTATTGTAGTCTGCTCCTTTGAGATCCTCCTGTATCTTTTCTTCCCATTCTTCTGTGGAAACCGGGGGAAAATCATCTCTAAACCTCAGTTTATCCTGCAATTTCACCATAAAAAAGTATGTTAGATTTACAGTCCAAAAATATATTAATTACCGATTCCATTGAACCTTAAAAATATGATTTATAGCATAATATTCATTCTATTTTAAAACTCAATGAAACGGGCTGATGGTCTGAATACTCGAATTTCAAATCAGTGGTTTCCACATGCAAAGGCTTTATATTGGGAGAAACCAGATAGAAATCAATGATCCTGATTTCAGAATCCTCATTAAAAGGTTTATCCAGGGCGCGATTGGTAGGCGCCCCGGAATCAAACATCCATTTCCATCCGGAAGTCATGAAATCATCTTCAATAACAGGAGCCTGATCCGTGGCATATCGATTGCTTATTTCCGGCAATGAATCAATTCCGGGAGGATACTGATTCCAGTCACCCCCAACAATGATGTAATTGCCATTGCTGTATTCTTCCAGAAGAAATTCCCTCAAATAACTCATTTCCTGCTTTTTTAACTTACCGTTGTCATAAGCCGAATTGTGGGTGTTGACAACAAGCAATTCGGCATCATCCGGTAGTTTGTATCTTGAAACAATGAAGCATCGGTCAAGCATAAACAGCCGCCTGGGCCAGGGATAATTTCCGGGAAAACTATACCGCGTAACCTGCCCGGGGAAAAAACGAGTAAAAGTGGCCAGTCCGCTTTTCACCTTTCCCAACGGAGATTTTACAGGTACAGGAACAAACTGAACCTGGTAATTCCCGGCAAAATATCCGTAAAATTCTTCCATATGGTTGGTAAGGTTATTGAACTGATTGATGTAATGGCTTCTTTTCGAGGAAGTATCTACTTCCTGTAATAGAATAAAATCAGAACTGCGGTTTGTATCCAATACTCCTTTAATCCCCTGCAGGTTTTTTATTGTATTTTCACGGGAAGTTCTGACCTGATCCCCTCCATCATAAAAAAAGCTCATATCTGACCCCAGTCCGCAATATCCTATATTCCAAATTACGACCTGAAAGGTATCTTTTTTTATAACAGATGCATCCGGGTTGTTTTGGATTACTATTTTTTCATCAGGCCTATATTCGGTTATAGTAAAATACAGGAGAAAAACCAGGAATAAAAAGATTATCCCTCCGAGCATGTAGAAAATAATTTTAAGTGCACCCATAACAATTCTGATTTTCGTTTTCAACAAATTTAAGGTTATTTTTTAAAAGAAAGCCTTCCCAGTTTGTGCTTAATATTAATTTCTCTATATTTGACCCTACGTTTTTCGGTTTTTTTGATATTTAAATTTATTCTTATGAAACCAGCATCCAGGAACCTTCACAACAAGAACATGAGTAAGATGCGGGTTCCATGGTGATACAAGCAAAATACATGAATTTGGCATGTAAATCAATTTGAAATTCAAACTTTTAATAAACTGTTATACTAATGAAATTAGGTGTTGTTGTCTTTCCCGGCTCAAATTGCGATCACGATACCTTTTATGCTCTTGGAGAGATCATGCAACAGGAAGTTATTGAGTTATGGCATAAAGACAGAGATCTAAAGGATGTTGATGCGATTGTGCTTCCGGGAGGATTTTCATACGGGGACTACCTTCGTTCGGGTGCAATAGCACGTTTTTCGCCCATTATGGATAGTATAACTGAATTTGCCAACAGAGGCGGCTTTGTTTTTGGCATCTGCAACGGCTTTCAGGTTTTGTGTGAGGCCGGCCTGCTTCCCGGGGCTTTGCTGCACAATGACAATCAAAAGTTTGTGTGTAAAAACATTTACGTACTGCCCGACAACAACGACAATATATTGACCAAAGACCTGAATAAACAGGAGCCCCTGAAAATACCGGTGGCGCACGGTGAAGGAAAGTATTATGCCCCAAAAGATACACTTCAGGATATGAGGATGAAGGGGCAGATTATCTTCAGGTACTGTAATCGTTACGGTGAGATCACCACTGAAGCCAATCCCAATGGTTCACTTGAAAATATTGCAGGTATCTGCAATAAAAATAAGAATGTGTTTGGCATGATGCCCCATCCGGAAAGAGCAGGAGATGATATGTTGGGCAATACCCAGGGAAAGGCCATTTTCCGGTCGGTTATCAACAATCTGCTGCCCCGGTAAATTCGCTTCATGAATACATCGGGAAAATGAAATCCCTGAAACATAGCAGGAATAGTATAGCCGATCCTGCTGCATCAAAACGGATCATAAGTTTTTTATTCTCTGTACGATTGTAAAGGAAAAATAAGACGATCCTCAACAGCAGTTGCAAAAAGAAAAACCCAAATACCTCCGGGCTGCTCTCATTGTAGGCTTTTGCTTTTTGAAAATTCAACCTGACCATCTCGGAAAAGGCTCTTGAGAGCCCGGTGCTTGGGGTCTCTTCACCGGTTATGATCCTGTATTGGGAAGGGATTGGATAATTTTCTTCCGCACGAAAAAGGCCCGAATAGAGGAAGATCATCAGAATAACAGCAGCAAATATTACATTGATAATCTGATATGAATCACTAAAATCAGGCCTTTTCATTCTTTCTTTTGGCATCTAAAGCAGGCAAACGGGATATTTTTGCCTTTTACCTTTCTTTCCTGAGTTTTTCAAGTTCTTCCTCAGCCTTTTTTACCTCCTCATCCTCCTGACCGGAGTTAGAAGCATTTCCTTCTTCCTCATTAATCTCTCCTTCCAGCTCTTCCATCTTTTTTTCCAATTCTTCCATATCTTTTTCGTCTACCTCATTTTCAACACCTTCTTCCATGTCTCTGGAAATCTCCTCCAGATGCTCCAGTTTGTCAAACCATTTCCCTTTTTGATCCACTGCATCCCTGATGAATGCACCCAAAAACAAGAACCATAAAATTGCAATTACCGAACCAACTATAGAAACAACCAAGCCGGCGGTAGGTACCCCTTTGGAACCATTTTCCTGCTTTGCCTGTGACAAACCAATGGCACTTAATACAATACCTACTGCACCGAAAAGCAAAGCAATTATAAAAGTACACCCCATAACGGCAAGGGGAATAGAGATAATACCAAGAACCAAGCCTGCAATTCCCAGCCCTTGACCCGTGTTTGTTTTTTGTTGTTCAACCATAATGCCCTCCTGATTTTTAGTACCTTACCCGTCAAAAATAAAAAAAATATTGTTCAGGCGAATGAATCAATCAATTTTTCTTGACTTCATAAAAAAAAATCAAAAGAATTTTTTTATAATCTATAATAATGTTTATTTTTATCCCTTGACCAATGTTGTACACTTCAAAATTCTAAATTATGGCAAATTCAAAACAAACCAAAGGTGTTATAGGTATTCTTACAGGGGGAGGCGATGTCCCCGGCCTTAATCCGTCAATTCGTGCAGTAACCGTACGCGCTATCCGTGAAGGATATAAGGTAATTGGAATAAAAAGAGGCTGGGCTGGCCTGGTAGATATGGTCAGGGACAAAGAAGCCGACAATTCCAGTTGTTATTCCGAATTAAGCGAAAGCGTTGTAAACAGGGCAGGCCGAACCGGCGGGACTTTCCTCCACAGTTCCCGGACCAATCCTCAAAATGTACCCAAAAGTGCGGTGCCCAAACACCTTCAAGACAAATACAATAAAGAAAAAAATGATCTAACCAGCGAAGTGTTGAAAAATCTGGACTATCTGAATATTGATTTCCTGATTCCTGTTGGAGGAGATGATACACTATCCTATGCAGTCAGGCTGTATAGAGAAGGTGTTAAACTCATCGGTATTCCCAAGACCATGGATAATGATGTGGCTGGCACGGATTATTGCATTGGCTTTAGTACCTGTGTAACCCGCACCATTTCTATGACACACATGCTCAGAACTTCTGCAGGGTCCCATGAGCGGGTTCTGGTACTGGAAGTATTCGGAAGATATGCCGGTTTTACAGCCATGCTGCCTACAATGGCCGGAGCAGCGGACCGATGTGTGATCCCTGAATATAAATTTGAAATTGAAGATCTTACAAGACTACTGCTTGAAGACCGTGCCAAGCATCCCAGCAACTATTCGGTAGTACTGATCTCTGAAGGTGCGATGTATAAAGGCGGCGAAATGGTTTTTGAAGAGCAGAGTAAAGATATGTACGGACATGCCAAATTGGGTGGAGTAGGTGACCTGGTTTCCGCTAAAATCAAGGAACTTTCACCCAAATTGAATAATGGGGTTAAAGTAAGCACCATCAATCAGAAGCTTGGTTATCTTGTAAGAGGCGGTGATCCCGACTCCATTGACTCGATTGTCCCCATGGCTTATGGTAATCTGGCTCTTGATCTGGTGCTGGAAGGTTTACACGGCAGAATGGTGGTATTTAAACACGGGCACTACGACAATGTACCTATTGAAGTGGTAACCGCAAAAAGCAAAAAAGTAAATGTTAAGGAACATTACAATACAGAAAGATTAAGACCGGAGTATAAGAGCTTTGCCATGAAGCCCCTTTTTATCATGACCAGCGAAGTTTAGTTATTACCATAAAGAAACGCCGGAAATTTCCGGCGTTTCTTATACTTTTCATATATAGAAAAATAATCCCTTCATTTTGTCTAAGTAGAGTCTCTTTCAAATCTCTTTGACTTTATGGACAAACACTAAGTAACAACAGCCTTATGATTCATTAGTGTAACAGTTTATTAAAAAATTGAATTTCAAATTGATTTATTTACCAAAATTACAAACTTTGCTTGTATTACCATGGAACCCGCATGCTACTCATGTCCTTGTTGTGAAGGTCCCTAGATGCGGGTTTCATTCGGATAAAGTTTGATTATATGTTTGTAATTCAATCAAATAGAACCTCAAAATTCAAGCCTTGTGCTTCCTTCGCCATGGAACCCGCATGCTTTATTCATTGCCTTGTTGCGAAGGTTCCTAGATGCGGGTTTCATTGGAAGAATCTGACTTTTTAGATCCTCCGGAACTTTTGCTTCCTGACTTCGAGCCTTTTCCGCTCTTCTTGTCAGACTCTTTTTCTTTCCCAATCTTAATATCTGTCATATTTTCCTGAAGTTCAGGTGCATTTTCCTGCGGATTCTTAGCCAAAGCCATCTTTTTCATTCGCTGTTTCTTCCGGGGTCTGCGAACCCCATATGTGTTCCTGAAAATCTTTCCCCTTTTGGTTTTGATATCTCCTTTTCCCATAAATAATCTGGATTTTGGTTAATAATATCTTCTTTATTTAGCCCAAATAATTCAAGAATTAACTTGCCCAAAATTATAAAAAAATTGCTTATAATGAAATGTGTGAATGATAATCATCAACTTTCCGAATGCCGTTTCTTCCTTTCCAACACCAGAATGGAAAAGGAATAGGCATGCTTTTCATCCTTTTCATGATATTTCCGGCTTACCTCTTTCCACTCATCCCAATCCAAATCCGGAAAAAAAGTATCTCCCTCAAATTCAACATGAATCCTGGTAAGGTAAATTCTGTGGACTTTGGGTAATGCCATCCGGTAAATCTGCTCTCCTCCAATTATAAAAGGCTCATCATCATCTTTAGCCAAATCCAGGGCTTTTTCCAGGGAGTTCACCACAAAGCAGCCCTCTGCCCTATAATTGGAATTTCTGGTGATAATAATATTGGTCCGTTCGGGAAGTGGCTTGCCCTGAGATTCAAAAGTCCTGCGGCCGGCAATTACATGATGGCCCCGGGTTGTTCGTTTAAAATGCTTCAAGTCATCAGGCAGATGCCACAACAACTGATTGTCCTTCCCAATGACATTATTCTCCGAAGCTGCTACAATAATGGCAAGCATAAATTTTCGGTTTGGTTGATTTCAACATATAATGCATTACACAACACCATCCACTAAACAGAGACCTTACCCTTTATATGAGGATGGGGGTTGTAGTTTTCCAGCCTGAAATCGGAATACTCAAAGTCAAAAATATTTTTTTTGTCCGGGTTGATCTCCATAGTGGGTAGCTCCCTTGGTTCGCGTGTCAACTGCAGTTTAACCTGCTCAATATGATTCAGATATATGTGGGCATCCCCAAAAGTGTGGATAAATTCAAAAGGTTCAAGATTAGTGGTTCGGGCCATCATCATGGTCAATAACGCATAGGAAGCAATATTAAAAGGTACTCCGATGAAAAGATCAGCGCTCCGCTGGTACAACTGACAGGACAGCTTACCCTCATTCACATAAAACTGAAAAAGAATATGACAGGGAGGCAAAGCCATATTTTTCAAATCACCAACATTCCACGCGCTGACTAAATGCCTGCGTGATTCCGGATTGTTCTTAATCGAATCAATTACCTGTGAGATCTGATCCACATATTCGCCGTCGGGGCCGGGCCATGAACGCCATTGATATCCATATATATGCCCCAGATCACCGTTTTCATCAGCCCATGGGTCCCATATCCTTACCTTGTTTTCGTTGAGGTAGCGAATGTTGGTATCTCCCCTTAAAAACCAAAGCAACTCATAAATGATCGACCTTACATGAAGCTTCTTGGTGGTAATCAAAGGAAAACCCTTCCGAAGATCAAATCGCATCTGGTATCCAAAAGTACTTATCGTCCCTGTTCCGGTTCTGTCATCTTTACGGGAACCATTCTGGAGTACATGATCCAGTAAATCAAGATATTGTTGCATGATAAAAAATTATCGTATACATAAACCTTATAAAATTAACAAATATATAGCAAGTTCAGCTATATTCAAATCCAATTTTTAAATACTTCCGACTTAATTATTAATCAACGGATTAATCTTTAAATTGTTTCGACTATCTGAAAAAATTGTTCAAATGGTTTGGGTCATTCTTTTTAGAACAATAACTTTGAACCAATTTAATCAAATGGTCAAATGTTCGAATATGGAATCTTCAGAATACACGGAGAAAAAAAACATGAGGGAGCATA
The DNA here is from genome assembly GCA_018334875.1 of Bacteroidales bacterium. Lineage (NCBI taxonomy): Bacteria > Pseudomonadati > Bacteroidota > Bacteroidia > Bacteroidales > Bacteroidales bacterium. The sequence continues at coordinate 44,055 of JAGXLC010000002.1, forward strand.
TCATCGATATTGCCCGGGGTATTTTCGGCAAGTTTGGTTTCAAAAAAACCACCGTTGACGATATAGCTCATGACCTGGGAAAGGGAAAAAGCTCCATATACTACTATTTTAAAAGTAAGGAGGAAATCTACAAAGAAGTGATCAACAGGGAAGCAGAAGCCCTCAGGTCAGAAATCTATAAAAAAGTGATCAATACGGAGGACGATCCCAAGGAGAAATTAAGAAACTACGTATTAACAAGAATGCGCTTTTTACATGAGCTGGCCAATTTCAATGAAGCCTTAAAAAATGATTATCTAAAGAATTTTGCCTTTTTGGAAAAAATACGGGAAAAATACGATAAGGAGGAACACGGGATCATACAAAATATTCTTCAGGAAGGCATGAACAAAAATATCTTCCGTTTAAAGGAGGCCGAATTTGCGGCGATGGCTTTTGTAACTGCAATGAAAGGACTTGAGGTGGGCCTGTTCATAAAAAAAGAATATTCACTGGAAAATCTGGAACAAAGACTTGATGAGATGCTGGAAATTATTTTTTACGGACTGGTAAAAAACAACAAATAAAAAATGATGCACATGCAGTTAATCAAAACAAAACATCCTGTTTTATGGATCATACTATTGTCTTCATTTATCACGGGATCACTGAAGGCACAGGAGCAAATGACACTACAGGAATGCCGGGAGCGCGCCTTAAAGCATAATAAGAAAATTGAAATAGCCACGGAAAATGAACTGGCAGTCAATTCACTTGAAAAGTCAGCCAAAACACTTTATTATCCCAACATAAAGTTCAATGGTGGATACTTCAGAATGAATCAACAATTCAGTCTTTTTAGCGAAAACATGTTCCTTCCTGTCGTACCCCAGGAAGTTTTCAGGAATGGATTATCTGTGCTCGATCCGAGAGAAAATCCGGATCTGGTAAGAGAAACCATGGTTACACAGGATGTCAACGGGGTACCCTTACCCGTCGAGGATCCTGAATCAGGTAATCCTATGTTCGAACAATATGCCTTATTGCCCCGTGATGAAGCAAAATTTAATCTGCAGAATGTTTTTTTCGGCAATATAGGATTAAAACAGCCCATCTATATGGGCGGAAAAATTAAACAAACCAACAACATAGCCAAATATAGCAGCCAAATGATGGAGGCTAAAAAGCACGAAAGTGAAGCGGATGTTATTGTTGAAACGGATGAGCGTTACTGGAAAGTCATTTCCCTGAAAGAAAAGGTGAGACTGGCAGAAGAATATAAGAAAAGACTTGACTCCCTGCTAACCGAAGTACAAAATCTTCATGAAGAGGGAATTATAACCAAAAACAAGGTAATGGAGGTTCGGGTAAAGAAGAACAAGGTTGAACTTCAGTTACTAAAAGCCAAGAATGGTCTGGAAATGGGACGCATGGCTCTGAATCAGACACTGGGATTTTCCACGGACACCACCCTTCATTTGGCGGATAGCCTCGGAGAGGTAACGCAGCTAACCAATCCGGAAAATTTCAGAAAGAAGGCTTTGGAAGAACGCGCGGAAATTCATGCACTAAACAATTACCAAAAATTGCAGTAAACAAACCAGTGGCCACTACAATGGCATTTCTCGCCATTGTACTTTTTGGTCTGGTTTCTCTAAACAGACTGCCTCTTGATATCATGCCGGAAATGGAGCTTCCTACCTTAACGGTGATGACAGTTTACCCGGGGGCTTCGGCAGAAGAAGTAGAAAAACAAGTCACCCGGCCCGTGGAAGAAATACTGGCCGGAACGGAAAATCTTAAAGAGATCACTTCTACTTCCAGGGAAAATGTTTCATTTATTGCATTGCAATTCGACTGGGGAGCAAACATTTCGGAGGCTTCAAACAGTGCCCGTGACCTGATTGAACTGGCAAAAAATGAGCTGCCGGATGATGCACAAAGCCCGGTCATCTATAAAGTAAATTCCGCAATGTTCCCTGTTTTGGTTTATGGAATAACGGCCCAGGAAAATTACGATGCCATCAATAATATCATTAAAAACGATATTGCCTCACCCATCAAAAAGATAGAGGGTGTTGGATCGGTAATATATGTCGGTCAACCCGAAAGGGAAATAAAAATCAGGGTTAATCCGAACAAACTGGATGCATACAACCTGTCTGTGGATGAAGTAGCTTCGATATTGAAATCAGAAAACCTTAACATACCGGGGGGAAACATAAAAGTAGGAACCAATGATTTTTCTGTTAAAGTTCCCGCTCAGTTTGAAAGCACAGATGAAATAAGGGATATTCCATTGGTCAGTTTCAACGAAAGGATCATCAAGCTGAAGGACATCGCCACGGTAGTGGATGGTTTCAGGGATAAAGATGTTTACGCCCGCAATAAAGAAGGAGAAGGCGTCGCAATGATGATACAAAAACAAACCGGGGTTAATACGCTGAATGTGACCTCCTCGGTCAGGGACAGAGTGGAGGAACTGCAGGAAGAACTCCCCGATGATGTACAAATATTTGAGATCATGAATACGGATGAGCTGATCGTCCAATCCATAGGGAACCTCTCGGAAACACTATGGTGGGGTCTGCTTTTTGTATCCATAGTGGTATTCTTTTTCCTGAGGGAATGGAGAAACAGCCTGATCATCATTCTAACCCTTCCTTTCTCCCTTATCATTGCTTTCATCATCATGTTTATAGGAGGGTACACCATCAACATATTTTCGCTGATGTCGCTTGTTATAGCCATTGGTTTAGTAGTTGACAACGCCATTGTCGTATTGGAAAATATTGTACAGCATATTGAAAAGGGAAGCAGGCCCAAACAGGCTTCCATCTTCGGAACCCATGAGATGAGTATGGCCATCTCAGCCGCAACAGCTACCACACTGATGGTATTCATTCCGATGATCTTTGTTGGAGGTATAGTAGGCATCCTATTTAAGCAGCTCGCGGTATTGACATCCGTCACCATGGTGGCCTCACTGGTTACTTCCCTCAGTTTAACGCCAACAGCAGCATCCAAATTGCTTAAAGGCCTCAGGGAACAGAAAAAAAACTACAAGGGAAAATTTTATCAGTGGAGCGAACGGAAATTTGAACAGATCGAAGCATTTTACAAACGATCCCTTCACTGGGCACTGCATCATAAAACCTTCACCCTTCTTGCAGCTTTGGTGGTATTTGCAGGAACACTGTATCTGGGAAGAGGCCTCGGTACAGATTACATCCCGGAATTTGACGCAGGAGATATTGCCGTAGTTATCGAAACCGAAGTTGGAAGCCGCGCCAGCCAGACCGACCGGGCCGCAAAAAAGGTTATGCAAATCATACGGGAAGAAGTTCCTGAACTGGAACCCGGTACGCTTGCTTCTGTCAGCGGTCAGACAGAAGACGGCACGCTCAGCTCAGTGGGGTTTGAAGAAGGGAAAAATGTAGCCACCATTCTTGCCCACCTTAAGTTACCCAGCAACAGGGAGCGCCCCGCCAAAGAGATTGGAGCAGATTTGAGAGAACGGATCAATAAAATACCGGAGATAGAAAGTTTTCATGTCATGGCCGGGAGCATCCTTTCCGATGCCATTACCGGTAATGTTCAACCGATTGAAGTGGAAGTGACCGGTAACAATTTTGATGAGCTCAACTCTACTGCTTCCGATATTTATAATGAACTGCAAACCATCGAAGGATTAACCGATCTGCAGACCACGATTGATCAAGGAAAACCGGAATTACAGGTGATTATAGACAAGGATAAAGCCAAGGACATGGCGCTCAACACAGCAATGATAGGCAAGCAGATACGCAGCAGCATCTATGGTGCGGAAGCCGGGGAATTGACTCAAAGCGGAAATGAATATGCAATCAATGTAAGATATGCACCCAATTACCGGAATAAAATCGAGGCGATAAAAAACATTAAAATTACAAATTTGAAGGGAAAGCAGATTCCACTGAAAGCCTTTGCAAACATCAGGCAGGAGCTCGGTCCTCAACAGATTGACAGGAAATCCCAGCAGCGAATCGTTAAGGTAATGGCCAATCTGCAGGATATTTCGCTGGGAAGGGCGGCCACCAAAGTACAGGCCGAAATTGACGGGATCAGCATTCCCACAGGTGTTGATGTAGAAGTAAGAGGCCAGCTCACCGAGCAGGAGCAAGCCTTTAGTGACTTATATCTGATACTGGCGATAGGCATCGCATTGGTATATATGGTTATGGCAGGTCAGTTTGAGTCATTCAAAGATCCCTTCATCATCATGTTTGCACTGCCTTTCACCTTTGTGGGGATTATCTGGGCTTTCTTCGCCACAGGCCTCACGCTAAGCGTTACAACCTTTTTAGGTGTGATTATGCTTATGGGGATCGTGGTGAATAACGGAATTGTACTGGTAGATTACACCAAATTACTCAGGAAAAGAGGCTACAGTCTTTATGATGCTGTACTGGAAGGAGGGCGCTCGAGAATGCGTCCGGTTCTGATGACCTCATTCACTACCATACTCGCTATGCTGCCTATGGCCCTGAGTCAGGGAATGGGACGAGAGATGTATTCTCCCCTGGGGGTTACCATCATCGGTGGAATGCTAATTTCCACCATCGTAACCCTGATCATAGTGCCTGCAATATATACCGTATTCCATATAAAATCTGCAAATGACGAAAAATAATATTTTGCCATGAAAATGATTTATGTAACCTGTAATGTAAGCGTCAGAGAACCCCTCATCAACATGTTGGAAGACAACAAAGTAAGCGATTACCAGATTATAGAACAGGTACCGGCAAAAAACGTTAAAGGGGAACCAAGGCTGAATACGGCTGTTTGGCCAAGTTACAATTCGTCCATATTCATGCAGTTTATGGATGATAACCGCGCCAAAGCAATCATGGAAAAAATCAGGGAATTCAATCAAAATGCTTACAATGACAACGAACTTGCAACAGCATGTATGTGGACCCTGGATGATTATTTCTATGACTAAATA
>JAGXLC010000003.1:0-2841 GCA_018334875.1 Bacteroidales bacterium
ATTTTTAAAATGCCCCAAATATTAAAAGGGATAATTTCAAAAATTGTTCAAAATTTTCTAAATAATCTTTGAAATTTTATGGGATTATCAGAAATTTTTTTGTTAATGTCTGCTGTAGGTAGGTTTATGAAAAAAAATACTCTGAAGTCAGTTTTTAGTCGGTCCGAATAAGAAAAAAGTCACTTCCAACCCACAAGAAAGTCACTCAGAGCTACTTTTTAATAACCTGTGGTGAGAAAAAAGTATGTAGCTACTGACTTTTTTCTCACTTCGACTGACAAAAAAGTGGTTGTGAGGTATTTTTTTGTAAGAATTATTCCAATATCACCCAACACTTAGGGGTCACGCCTAAATTTGGCGGGATCCCTAAGGTCTTGGTTCGCAGATATTATAAAATATTGTTGATAGGGGAGAGTTGAAACTTCGGTCTGGTAAGTAAAACTGTTCATTATACAATACATTGAAGCAACCCGGCCGTGCCTTCATTTTACAGGTGGCAGTTGTGGTTTGATGGAAAATAGAGACGGGTTAAAAATCCTGTTAATCTTGTAAATTCTGTCCAACCCATCACCATCCCCCGCCGGCTCCGCCACCGCCAAAGCTACCGCCGCCGAAGCCGCCGAAGCCGCCACCACCTCCGCCACCGAAGCTACCGGTTCCGGAGCTGAAATTACCGAATGATCCGCGCTGCCGGCCTGATGCTGAACCCATCATAAACATCGCTGCCAGAAATGGCAGACCGCTACCAGCGGAGCCGCGGTGCATGTTATAATGCCGGGCCCTTCTTATCCGGCCGATTACCGAAAATACGATCACCAGCAGAAACAATATACCAATGGGATAGGGCGCTTTGGATTCCTTCCCGCCGCCTGTTTTTTCCCTGTAATCCTGAGCGGTGTATTCTCCCTGGGTCAGGTTGATCAAAACATCCGTAGCCCTGTCCAAACCCTGGTAAAAATTGCCTTGTTTAAAACTGGGCGTGATCTCTTCATCTATTATTCGGTTGGCAGTGGCATCGGGAACGACTCCTTCCAAACCATATCCGGTGGCTATGAAGATTTTGTTGTTGGATGGATTGATCAGTATCAAAATGCCATTGTCCCTGCCTTTTTGTCCGATACCCCACTTTTCCGCCAGCCTGACCGCATAATCGGATATGGCATACCCGTGAATGTCATCCATCGTTACTATAGCAATCTGTGTTGAGGTTTCCCGGTTGAACTGCACCAGTTTCTGCTCCAGTTTTTGTACATCAGCCTGATCTAAAAATCCGGCAAAGTCATTGACCATCCTCGGCGGCTGCGGACGCTGCGGAAATTCTTCCTGCTGTGAAAATAACTGACCGGTGGATACAATAAGCAATCCGGCAAGGATGTATTTGAACAATTGTGTTTTCAATATTTGCATTTCTTAATTCTCTTTATCCTTTCCAAAGGAAATTTCGTTTGACAATTCATTGACATCATCTTTCTGATAAGGAAAATATTCCTTGAGCGCCTGCCCGGCCATACGGATGCCCCTGGCGAGGCCCTCTGCATATTTTCCCTCCCTGAAGTAGCTGAGTGTGGTATCGCGTATCTCATCCCAGAAATTGTCGGGTGTTACTGCATTGATCCCGGCATCTCCCAGAATGGCAAATTTCCGGTTGTTGAGGGCCAGGTAAAAGAGCACCCCGTTGCGTTTTTCGGTTTTATGCATTTTGAGTTTCTTGAATATATAGGCAGCACGGTCCAGCACATCAATTTTACAGCTTTTTTCCACGTGAAGCCGGATCTCCCCGGAGGTATTCAGTTCCGCTTCCTCTATGGCATCTGTGATGAGCTTTTTCTGTTCTTCTGTAAAAAATTTGGATGGTTTCATTTTTGTTTGCTTTCTTTTTGGTTTATTCCTGAATCAGAACTGCACCTCAGGTGCCTGGTCTGCTCCTTCCTGTGATTCAAAGTAGGCTTTTTCATCGAAACCGAACAGGTTGGCGTAAAATGTTTGCGGAAACTGTTTGATATAGGTGTTGTATTGCTGCACACTCTGGTTGAATCTTCTTCTGGCCACACTGATCCGGTTTTCCGTTCCTTCCAGTTGGGCCTGCAGATCCCTGAAATTCTGGTTGGCCTTTAATTCCGGATAACGTTCGACAACTACCATTAAACGTGATAAAGCAGAGCTCAGGGCTCCCTGGGCCTGTTGAAACTGTTGGAGTTGTTCGGGAGAAAGATTGTTGGCATTGACATCGGTTGAAGCAGCCTGGGATCTGGCCTCGGCCACTTTCTGAAATGTTTCCTGCTCATGCTCGGCATAACCTTTGACCGTGCTGACCAGGTTCGGAATCAGGTCGGCCCTTCTTTGATATTGGGTTTCAACCTGCGACCATTGTTCCTCTACGGTTTGTTCCATCTGGATCATCCTGTTGTAAGTGTTCTTAATGGAAGAATATACAATCAATCCAAAGATGACGATAATTCCGATAATAATCCAGGACCTTTTTATTTTCATTTTTTTTGATGTTTTAATTTAAAGCTCAAAGTTAACATGTTTTATTCGTTATTGGCTGTTCAGAATTGTAAAAAATGATAAAAGTAATATCACTGATGCCAAAGATCTGGCAGATAAATGCTGAATTCTTTTGAAACTTCTAAGTTTTGCGTACCCTCCCTTACCTCACTTGAAAAAGGTGAGGTGATCGGCCTGGTAGTAGAGTCTAAGGATTTCACGAGATTGCCGAGTAAGAAATATTTATGATTCTATATCTACCATACCTTGGGAATTTCTGCGGACCGGTTCCCCTCCCTTGGTCAAGGGAGAGCCTGTCCCGCCGGTTCAGGCGGGAGGCTGAGGGAGAGTACG
>JAGXLC010000003.1:2851-11858 GCA_018334875.1 Bacteroidales bacterium
GGGAATTTCTGCGGACCGGTTCCCCTCCCTTGGTCAAGGGAGAGCCTGTCCCGCCGGTTCAGGCGGGAGGCTGAGGGAGAGTACGCCATAATCATGACAAATATCTTACTTTAACCCGATGAAATATATTACATTTACCTTAAATTTTATTATCTCTTATGCCTGATATTGCAATTGTTATACTCAACTGGAATACGAAGAAACAACTGGAAACCTTCCTTCCATCTATCATAAATCATTCACAGGATGAATCTGTAGAAGTTATTGTAGCCGATAATGGATCGGGCGATGGTTCGGCAGAATTTCTCCGGGATCACTACCCGGAATTAAGAACCATTTTGTTGGACAGAAATTATGGATTTACCGGAGGCTATAATAAGGCACTTGCCCAAATTGAGGCCAAATATTATGTGATTTTAAATTCAGATATTGAAGTGACGGAAAACTGGCTGATTCCATTGAAAAAATGCCTGGAAGAAGATGATCATGCCGCAGCCTGTATGCCGAAAGTGAAATCTTATCATCACAGAAAATATTTTGAATATGCCGGAGCTGCCGGCGGATTTATCGATAAATACGGGTATCCGTTTTGTCGTGGCCGGATTATGGGTATTGTGGAAGAAGATAGGGGTCAGTATGATGAAGGATCGGATATTTTCTGGGCTACAGGTGCCTGTATGTTCATTCGCGCTGATTTGTTCCATCGGCTTGGCGGGTTTGATGACGATTTTTTTGCCCATATGGAAGAGATCGATTTATGCTGGCGACTTAAAAAACTGGGATATACCATTAAATATGTTTCCGGTTCTGTAGTTTACCATGTGGGGGGCGGGACACTTGCCAGTGAAAATCCCTTTAAATTGTTTCTAAATTACAGAAACAACCTGTTCCTGCTTTACAAAAATCTCCCGGAGAAGAAGTTGTTTCCTGTTTTTTGTATAAGAATGTTGATGGATTGGCTGTCCGCCTTTGTGTTTTTACTACAGGGCAAAACCAGGAATTTTTTAGCTGTTTTTAGAGCGTACCGGAGGTTTTGGGCTTCCTTTAATGGTTTGAAAAAGAAACGTAGAAGCAACCCTCCGGCTAAAAAATATTTTCCCGGTCAGGTGTTTAAGGGAAGTATAGTTTTTCAGTATTTTATGAAAAGACGAAGGCGTTTTTCTCAATTGAAGCATTTTACGGGAAGTTTGTTGTGATACCCCCGTAAAAATACTTAAATAATCGTTTTTATTGTGATGGAAATGGGGTGTTTTTACTCTTTGAAAAGATCATAAAGATTGTTAAATTAGCAGAACGTAAAATTTAAAAAAATGACCGAAGCTTCTAAAATATTAATTATTGATGATATGCCCTCTCATCTGTTGTTGCTGAAAACCATTCTTGAGGAGGAGGGTTTTGAGATAATCACTGCTGAAGATGGTGAAAATGCGCTCCGTACGCTGAAAGAGGATGAAGCTATAGCATTGATACTTCTGGATATAATGATGCCGGGATTTGATGGTTTCGATTTTCTCGATAAAATTAATGAATCCGAAACGTATGAGACTCCGGTTATTATAGTGTCTGCCAAGACTGACAATACCAGTATCCAAAAGGCAATTGAAAAGGGGGCTTATGATTATCTTACCAAACCGTTCAATGTACAGGATATCAGGAATAAAGTCAGGTCTGCCCTAAAGTAATTCAGGGAAACAACTGTACGTATGGACAAAGTTTTTTCGGTGAGATACCGGAAACGCACAATGAATACCTGGTTTGTTTCGGAGAACATTTACCACAATATTGCTGCTATCTGTCAATAGATTACAGGTGAAGATATTTGGCTCATTCGGGGAATAGCCGGTTTATTATATATTCAAGATCCTCAGGTGTGTCTACCGGATAATTCTCGTGTTTGGTAATTGCAGTTTTGATCCGGTAACCGTTTTCAATCCACCGGTTTTGCTCTAATGATTCGGCCAGTTCCAGGGAAGAAGGTTCCAGTGAGGTGATTGCTTTCAGTATGTGTTTTCTGTAGGCATATATACCAATGTGCTTATGAAAGGGATAACTGTTTAGCCATTCGGAAGCATCTTTATTGCGGATATAGGGTATGGTGCTTCGGCTGAAGTATATGGCATAATCGTATTTGTCTGTAATTACTTTGGGAAGGTTGGGATTGAATAACGCTTTGTCATTATCTATAGGCTTTATGAGTGTGGCTATGTCGGTATTTTCATCATCAAAACAGCTTTTAAGTTCCCGAATCTGTTCAGGTTGGATGAAAGGTTCGTCGCCCTGGATATTGACAATTACCTCATAGTTATTGGTATGGTGCATTATTTTCTCACTGGCTTCTCTTATTCTGTCGGTTCCGCTTCTGTGATGCGGGGAAGTCATCACCACATTTCCGTTAAAATTTCTGACAGCTTGTTCTATTCTTTGGTCATCCGTGGCAACATACACTTCAGGCAATGCTTTTATTGTTTGTTCGTATACCCGTTGTATCATGGTTTTCCCTTTGATCATCGCCAGTGGCTTTCCCGGGAAGCGGGTAGAATCATATCGTGCCGGTATCACAGCTATAAATTTCATCATGCTCTGTTTTTTTTTATTTGTTTTCCATATTTTTATGACTTAATGACAGTGAAATATGGATCCATATAATTCGTTAGACAAAAGGAGGTTAAAATTAAGCAAAAAATAAATAATATTGTAATTTTGTCAGAGTTTCATAAAGGATAAGCGTTATTGGAAACAGTAAAAATTAATGAGGGAATGGATATTCAATCAATTAAGCAGCGTTTTGGTATTATAGGCAACAGTCCGCAATTACATAGAGCTATTGATACAGCCCGGCAGGTTGCTTCTACGGATTTATCGGTATTGATTACGGGAGAAAGCGGTACCGGAAAAGAGGTTTTTCCACAGATCATCCATCAATTCAGTTCCCGGAAGCATGGCAAATATATACCTGTCAACTGCGGTGCCATTCCTGAAGGCACTATTGACAGCGAACTTTTTGGTCATGAAAAAGGTTCTTTTACAGGGGCCTATGAAAGCCGAAAAGGGTATTTTGAAGTGGCCCACCAGGGTACCATTTTCCTCGATGAGGTAGGAGAGTTGCCGTTATATACCCAGGTAAGACTTCTGAGGGTATTGGAAACCGGAGAGTTTTTTAAGGTAGGGTCTTCAAAAGTTTTAAAAACCGATGTGAGGGTTATTGCCGCTTCCAATGAAGATCTCATCAGGGCCATTGAAGAAAATCGGTTCAGGGAAGATCTTTATTACAGGTTGAATACGGTCCCTATCGAAATTCCGCCTCTGCGGGAAAGAGGAGAGGAAGATATACTGCTCCTTTTCAAGAAGTTTGCAACGGATTTTGCCGAACATTACCGTATGCCCCCCATCAAACTTACGGAAGAGGCAAAGGAAATGTTTGTCAACTACAGGTGGCCGGGCAATGTGAGACAATTGAAGAATATTACGGAACAGCTCTCTATCATTGAACAGAAGAGACTGGTGGATGCCGAAACTTTAAGGAAATATCTGCCTGACTATAACCTTGACAAGTTGCCTGCTCTGTATAAGAATGGCGGAGAGAAAAGCTTTTCTTCGGAGCGGGAGATACTTTATAAGATTTTATTTGACATGAAGAACGACATCAATAACCTTAAAAAGCTGGTCCATGAGATTATTGACAAAGGGGCAGATGTGGATAAAATTCAAAAGGATAATAAACAGCTAATGGCGACGCTCCATGAGAACACCGGGGAGTATGTAGAACCTGCTGAAGCAGAGAGAGCCAGGCAGCCGGAAGCCAGCAAGGAAGAGAGTCCTGCGATTGAAGATACCGAAGAATATATAGAGGAATCACTTTCATTGCAGGATAAGGAAATTGAGCTGATAAAAAAAGCCCTTGATAAGCATGATGGCAAGAGGAAATATGCTGCCCGGGATTTGGGTATTTCAGAGAGAACCCTGTACAGAAAAATCAAGGAATATAATTTGGGTTAAAAAAATGAAAATGAGAAAGTTATACTATATCTTTTTGCTTTTTGCTTTTTTATTGTCCACAAGATGCACTGTTCAATATTCGATGGGCGGGGCCAATATTCAATCGGATGTAAATACCATTAACATTCAGGATTTTTCCAACCAGGCAACAAGCGGTCCTGCCAATCTGGGTCAGTTCTTTACCAACGAGTTAAAGGACAAGTTTCAGTCTCAAACCCGGCTGACCCAGGTAAATGATCGGGGCGATCTGAATTTTAGCGGCCAGATAACAGATTATGAAACACGCCCTGTATCCGTTGGGGGAGAGCAAACTGCCCAAATGACCCGTTTGACAATAACGGTCAATGTTCGGTTTACCAATGAAAAACATCCGGACAACAGTTATGAATCAAACTTTTCACAATATGAAGACTTTGATTCATCTCAAAACCTCTCAAGCGTCGAAAACGAACTTGTTGAATCCATAACAGAAAAGCTGGTCGATGACATATTTCAAAAAGCTGTTGTGAATTGGTAAATGCCAATGGAAAAGGAAGACATCATAAAATATATTGAAAACCCTCATGAATTAGATGAATACAGCTTCTCTGAATTAAGGGCCGTGTTGAAGAAGTATCCTTATTTTCAGACAGCCCATCAACTTTTGTTGCTGAATCTGAAAATTATAGATGATCCCAGATTCAGAGAATTTTTAAAACAATCGGCCGTTTATATAAAAAACAGAGAAAAATTTTATCGGCTGATCAATGATTTATTGGCCAGAGAAGAGACATCTTCGGATAAAGAACAGATCTCCGGGGAATATTATAATAAAGAACAGGCGGGACCTGATGAAGAGGATGACAGGGAAACAAAAGATGAATCCGGACCTGTTCCAGATCAAAAGGGCTTAAAGGAAAAAACGGAGAAACCAAAGAGAGATAAGGACTATTCAACCGCTTATCTGAAGCAAAGAATATCAGATACCTTATCAGTACAAAAGGAAGACAGTAATAATAAAAAGGAGAATCTACCGGACGATAGCAATGATTTTTTCATACTGGATAAAGCTTCCCAGGTGGAAGAAAAAATGTCGAGAAAATTTCAGGAAAAGTTTGAAAAGGAAAGCCGGGAAGAAAAAGATGCGGGTTCAGATGTCGGATCGTCCGGTGAATCAGATGATTTTGAGCTGGACAGCAGTGAGAAAAAAGAAACAGAAGAACAAAAACCCCAAAACAAACGCAAGGGAAAATATTCATCGGGGGAGTATTTCACAGGTGAGGATTATCGGGGAGTTATCAAAAAAAACGAGCAGAACGAAGATTTGATTGATAAATTTATTAAAGAGACACCGGAGATTAAAAATGTTCATCCCCCGGAAAATGTAAATAAGGAAGAGGATATTTCATTGCCGAGTATAAAGGAAAATGAAGAAATGTTGTCAGAAAAACTGGCCAACATATATATAAAGCAAGGATATTACAATAAAGCGATTTCAGCTTATGAAAAATTAAGTTTGAAATATCCGAAAAAAAGTGATTACTTTGCAGAACAAATTGAGAAACTAAGAAATATTATTAACGAACAACAAAAATAATTAGATATGTATTTATTAGTGTCTGTTTTGATCATTATTGTCAGTGTCTTGATGGTACTGATTGTTTTGGTTCAGAATTCCAAAGGCGGTGGACTTGCATCTAACTTTGCCGGCTCGAGTCAGGTAATGGGAGTTAGAAAGACAGCAGATTTTTTGGAAAAAGCAACCTGGACTCTTGCAGTAAGCTTACTTGTGCTTAGCTTATTGGCCAGTATGACCATTCCCAGGGGAACTCAGGAGGAAAGATCAAGAATCCAGGACCAAATTGATAATGCGGTAGATCCTTCACAGATGCCTTCATTTCCTACCTCAACACCTGAAGATCAGGGAGGAGGTCAGGGTCAGCCGCAGCCTCAACAACTGCCGGATCAAGGATCTCAGGATCAAACGCCCCTTCCACCCGAAGAATAAGTTCAGCAGTTAAATGATAAAAAAAGGTGTCAGCTTGTCATAATATGAGCTGACACCTTTTTTTATCCCCATCTCCTGTCAGGTTGGTTAAGCATGGAGTGGTCATTCGTTATTTACTGAATATTCTACAAATCAAATCATTATAAAATTATCTGTTTTGTTGAAGCATTGGAAATATTTTCTTTGGCATAAAATATGTTGAAAAGGAAAACGAATTTTGAAAGTGTAACCCTCAAATTAAGAAACAAATGAAGCAAAAACCGTTAAAAGACAGAGTGTTAGTTGAACCGATGGAGGCAGAAGAGAAGACTGCCAGTGGTATTATCATACCGGATTCAGCAAAGGAAAAACCTCAGAAAGGTACTGTGGTTGCTGTAGGAGATGGTAAAAAGGATGAACCGATGACCGTAAAAGAAGGTAATACGGTCGTTTATGGTAGATATGCAGGAACAGAAATAACCATTGACGACAAAGATTATCTGATTATGCGGGAAGAGGATATTTTGTTAATAGAAGAGTAAATAATTTAAGTATTAATAATCATAAAAAAATCTGTGAAAAATGGCAAAAGATTTAAGATTTGATATTGAAGCAAGAGATTCTCTTAAAAGAGGTATTGACAAGCTTGCAAGTGCACTGAAGGTTACTTTAGGCCCTTCAGGACGTAACGTAGTGATCGAGAAAAAGTATGGTGCTCCGCAGATCACTAAGGACGGAGTAACAGTAGCTAAAGAGATTGAGTTCTCGGACAAGTATGAAAACGTTGGAGCCCAGATGGTAAAAGAGGTAGCGTCTAAAACAGCAGATGATGCAGGTGATGGTACTACCACTGCAACCCTTTTGGCTGATTCGATGGCTACCGTTGGAATGAAAAACGTTACTGCTGGTGCCAATCCTATGGACCTGAAAAGAGGTATCGACAGGGCAGTGAGAGAAGTGGTTAAGAATCTGGGCCAGCAAAGGAAAAGCATTCAGACCAATACCATCATTGAAAAAGCCCAGGAGTTATTTGAAAAGCCTGAAGAAGGCAAGGAAAAAACGGAATTAAGCTATGACGAAAGAGAGAAAATTCTGAATGAAGTTATTAAAGAGGATGAGATTGCTCAGGTTGGTTCCATTTCGGCTAATAATGAGAAGGAACTGGGCGTAATGTTGTCATATGCCATGTCTAAGGCAGGCGTTGAAGGCGTTATTACCGTAGAGGAAGCCAAAGGTACGGAAACTTATGTGGACGTTGTGGAAGGAATGCAGTTTGACCGGGGATACATTTCTCCTTATTTTGTTACTGACAGTGAGAAAATGCAGGCTGTTCTGGAGAATCCCTACATCCTCATTACTGATAAGAAGATATCTGTAATGAAGGATTTGATGCCTATTCTTGAATCTACTGCACAGAGCGGCAAACCCTTGCTGATAATTGGTGAAGATATTGAGGGTGAAGCATTGGCTACCCTGGTAGTTAACAAAATGAGAGGTTCCCTGAAAGTTGCAGCAGTAAAAGCTCCTGGGTTTGGCGACAGAAGAAAAGAAATGCTGGAGGATATTGCCATTTTGACAGGAGGAACCGTCATTACAGAAGATAAAGGATTGACTCTTGAAAATGCAACGATTGAAATGCTGGGTTCTGCAGAAAAGGTTTCCATTGACAAGGAAAACACTACAGTTGTCAATGGCAACGGTGATACCAAGAACATTCAATCAAGAGTTAATCAGATCAAGAAACAAATTGAAAACACCACTTCCGATTATGACAAAGAAAAGCTGCAGGAACGTCTTGCCAAATTAGCAGGTGGTGTTGCTGTACTTTACATCGGAGCAGCCAGTGAAGTGGAAATGAAGGAAAAGAAAGACAGGACTGACGATGCACTGCACGCTACAAGGGCAGCAGTAGAAGAAGGCATTGTTCCCGGTGGCGGAGTCGCTTATGTCAGAGCGATTCAGGCACTTGAAAATCTGGAAGGAGCCAATGAGGACGAAACCACTGGCATCGCCATAGTGAAAAAAGCTCTTGAAGAACCACTTCGTCGCATTGCTGAAAATGCCGGTGTTGAAGGTTCAATTGTTATCAATGCTGTATTACAGGGAGAAGGCGATTATGGCTACAATGCCAGAGCAGGGAAATATGAAAATCTTATCTCTGCAGGTGTGATAGATCCTACTAAGGTTGCAAGAATTGCAATTGAAAATGCCGCTTCCATTTCCGGTATGTTCCTCACAACCGAATGTGTATTGGTTGATGAAGAAGATGAAGACGAAGGCCAGGGTGCCGGAGCAGGTGGAATGGGCGGTGGAATGCCTGGAATGATGTAATTCCATTCCACTATATATATCTAAAAAATCCCCTCCTTACGAACAGGAGGGGATTTTTTTGGTCAATGATCTGTAAAACTATCTCTTTTATGCTATAAATGTATACGATACGTTCCGATTACCCAACCACGTGGTTGCTTTTCTCACAATAAAACGGAACCAGTTTTTAATCTACTTTAATGTGACCCCAGTTTTCTCCGGAACGAATCCTGTTCAATTGGGTGTGGGTAATTCCAAATTCTTTGGCCAGTTTATAGAGCTTGTTTTTCCCCCGTTTTAGTTTCTTTTTCAAACGGATGACATCTGTTTCCGTTAATTTGGAATAATTGATGGTGCCCCGCTTATAGTTGGGATTGATCTTTTGATGTTCAAACATGGTTTCTTTCGTCACCCATTTCAGATTCTTGTAGTAGTTGTTCTGTTTGTCAAAATCAAGATGGATCACATGTTGTTGTAGAGGACTATCTTTTTCCAGAAAATTTTCGGCAACCAGCTTGTGAACATACTTTGTGGTTCTTTTGCCATTGGCCAGTTTGATGTTTAATACCTTGTAACCTTTCAGGGAAGCACCATTGATGATATTGCCTTCTTTTTTGTTGACTTTATAACTTTTGATTCTTCCGTAATTGGATATTTCATATTTTTCATCTTCCGAAACACCCTCGAAATCAACAGGTGCCCATTTTTCATCCCAATATGAAGCGCTCATTAGTA
>JAGXLC010000003.1:11994-42940 GCA_018334875.1 Bacteroidales bacterium
GTTAAAGTTCTTCTTTAATGACCGAAGCCATGGATTTAAGGCTTTCGGGATTTATTTCAATGGCGTTGCCTACCACGACCATATCGGCCCCTGCACGGCAAACCCTTTGCACATCTTCCGGGGTTTTCAGACCGCCTCCCACAATCAGTGGCAGGTTGACATGCTCTTTAACATGTTTTATGACCTCCGAATAAACCGGTTGACTGGCTCCGCTACCGGATTCGAGATAGATCAGACGGTGGCCGAGCAATTCTCCCGCCATGGCCGTGGAGCTTATTATCTCCGGTTTGTCTTCAGGTATGGGTTTGGTATTGCTGATGTATTCCACAGAGGATGTTTTGCCTCCGTTTATTAGAATATATCCCGTAGGAATCACTTCGAGACTGCTTTTTTTCAACATATTTGCCGCCAATACATGATTTCCTATTAACAAGTCGGGATTCCTCCCCGATATGAGCGAAAGAAAAAGTATCCCGTCCGCATGGTGGGATATCTGCATCAAATTTCCCGGAAATAATACAATGGGGATATCTGTAGAACTTTTGATTGTTTTTATGGTATGGTCCAGTGTATCGCTTAATAAGCTTCCGCCTGTCAGAATAAAATCTACTTTTACATCATTGGCCAGTTTGATAACGTGATCCAGACTGTAATGATCGTATTTCTCCGGATCAATATGCAGGGAAAAAAGTTTTCGCTTTTTGTAATTATGAATAATTGTGTTGTAAATCATCGTTAAGTGACTCTTTGCGACACCAAACCACGGAATAATTGTTTATGGAAAAATAATTCAATTTGAACCGGTCACTGATGTCTTTATAATGTACGTTGCCATGCATGATACCGCTCTCATCAGGAATAAATGGTTCTATGGTAATGTTGTTTTTCAGGCTCATTCTTTTTCTGTCGCATATTTTATAAAGTGCTTCCTTTGCACACCAATGTAAATATAAATGGTAGATTTTTTGGGAATGATCTATCTGTTTTAATTCTTTTTCTTTTAAAAATTTAGTGGCAATATTTCCGATTATTGGCCGCATTTTTTCTATATCAATTCCAACATGTTTGTCTTTGCATATAAGAATGGTTGCATAGCGGTCAGAGTGCGATATGCTTATGTTATACGATCTGTCGGACAAATAGGGCCTTCTGTTACCATTGTACAGGATTTTATTTTTTTTATTTGTCAATGTGTCCAGCAATACCCTGATGCTTAGCCATTCCAGTTTTCTTTTCTGATTTCTGAAGGCCAGTAAGGTTTCATAATCATTTTGATCAAGATCAACTCGGGAAAATAGGTCACTGTACTCCTCGGTGATTTGCCAAACACCTAATTTGCAATGTGTGTTGACTTGTTTGTCAATCACAATTCCCATATTATCTTTGTTTTTTCCATTGCAGGGTTTCAATCAGATGTCTCATGTCCTTCTTAACAAATTGTATTACCGGGGCAAGGGAATCCTTGTTGGGTTCGGTTCTGAAGTACAATGATCCCCTCAGGAAATTTTTGGTGCTGTCGGTCACAAAGAATTGGGCAGGAGAGGCAACGTTACCTTCTAAATTGTAAAATATACCGTATACTTCCCGGTTTTTATCCGTGTATCGTTCCTCTTCAATGGCTTCGGCTTTTATGGTGTGTTTGTATGCCAAATCTCTTGCATCTTCTGCATAGCTTTTGAAATTGTTTTCTATGCGTTTATAACTGATATGGATGTCACCGTTAAACTCCGGGTAATGGATGTTTAGCCAGCAATCCTGACCGGTTCCTCCCGGATCTCTTAATATTTCCGAATAAACAGGATACTCGAATGTATAGGAACAGTTGATCTGAAGGGATTGATACTTTTTTTCCGGCAGATCAATCCTAAAATATCCCCGGGGACGAGGGGTGGTTTGGCTTTTGTTTCTGCAGTTTCCGAAGATTAACACAGCAATTACAAGTAATATGGTAAAAATGGCTGAATTGCGCTGCATTTGCATGTTTAGGTTTACTTATTCAATAATTACTTTTACTTTTTTGATTCGTCTTCTGTCTGAAGATTCAACTTTGAATGTCAGATTTTTGAATCTTATTACTTCGTTTTTCCGGGGTATTTCCCCTTTCATCTCAAGGATAATGCCTGCAATGGTATCCGCATCCCCTTTGACCTCCTTAAAAAACTCATCATTCAGATTAAGTATTTTATAAAAATCATTCAACAGGGTTTTGCCTTCAAATATAAAGGTATTGTTATCGATTTTGGAATAAAACATTTCATCGGTATCCGATTCATCGGCAATTTCCCCAACAATTTCTTCCAAAATATCCTCCAGGGTAACAATTCCATAAGTCCCCCCATATTCATCGATAACAATGGCCATATGGATTTTGTTGTCCTGAAAATCCTTTAACAGGCCATTGATCTTCTTGGTTTCAGGTATAAAGTATGGAGGTCTGATCAACTTTTGCCATTGAAATTCTTCTTTGTTGTTTATATAAGGCAAAAGGTCTTTTATGTATAGGATGCCTTTGACGTTGTCGAAGCTATCCTCATAGACGGGTATTCTGGTGTGACCGGAATCGATAATGATATTCATCAATTCTTTAAATTCTGTAGAGATATCTACGGCAACCACATCAATACGGGATTTCATGATTTCTTTGGCATCGATGTTGCCAAACTTGATGATGCCTTTTAGAATATTTTTATCTTCCTGAATTTCGTTGGAAGACAGATTTAAAGCATCAGATAATTCATCGATGGTTAACCTTCTTCTTTTTAATAATTTTTTGGTTATCACCGAGGTTGAATTCACCAGATAATTGCTCAGCGGATAAAATAACTTGTGGATGATATTGAAAGGAGAGGCCATTATTCTGCCAAACTGGAAATGGTTGTGCGGAACAATGACTTTAACCAATACATCTCTGAAAAGAAGTATTAATACCAATATTACTGCCAGTTGAAGTAAAAAGATACCTACCGAATACTGTTCTATTATTATAAAACTATGCAGGGTATAACTTAAACAAATGAATATGGCAATATACAGTATATTTTTCAATATAAGTATTGAAGCCTTAAGGATCTGGGGAGATTCCAATAATTTTACCAGGAGGGTATTTTGGGTATCGGGATACTTTTTTAATTCTTTCAGCTTATTGGGGATAATAGCAAATATAGCATCCTCCCCCCCTGAAACAAAAGAGAGGAGGACCAGAAAAAACAAACTCAATGCCAGTAAACCAACACCATTCCCTTGAAAAGTGCTAAAACTCACCAGGGAATTTATATTCAATATGCATAAAAATGGCTCAATTGTATCCAAAGTCGACCTTCAAACTTTTTCAGGATCTAGAATGGAAGATCATCTTCATCATCGGGTATACTGCCGGCACCGGCACCTTCAGATTCACTAACCCCGTTGCTCTGAGATACAGATGTATCCTCACTCTTCTTGCCTCCGCCAAGCATTTGCATGTTGTTACCGATGATTTCGGTCATGTAACGCTTGTTACCTTCTTTGTCCTCCCAGGAACGGGTTCTGATCCTTCCTTCAATAAAAAGGGCATCACCCTTGTTTACATACTTTTCAACTACTTCAGCCTGACTTTTGAACAGAACAACGTTGTGCCATTCTGTACTGGTCACTTTTTCATTGTTCTTGTTTTTGTAAGTTTCGCTGGTAGCCAGGGGAAAGTTGGCGATGACCATACCGTTGTCCAGATGTTTCACTTCGGGGTCCTTCCCTACGTTCCCGATAAGAATTACTTTGTTAACTCCTCTGCTAAGTCCCATAATTCAAAATTTTAAAAGTTTGGTTAATTTACCGTAAAGTTATAAATTTTTATTTATATACAAATCTTTTTTAAACTATTTTTTCATATTTTTTCTTCAAGATATTTTTCAATCAGTCGCGGCACAGCCAAATTTTGTATTTTGTTCCTCTCTATCAATGTGTAATTGTTGAGGAGGAAGTTGTTGGCAGAGGAAATTTCGATTTCAACAAAGCAGGCATAAATTTTCTGGTGGGTAAGTAAGTGGGTATAGGTATTGGAGATTTTTTTTATACTGGGGGTAAGGTTCTTAAAAATTTCTTCCCACTCCTTTGAATCGGTTATCTCTTGCATTTTTAGCTCTCTGTCTGATTCAATCAAAGGGAATTGGTAAAGTGAATTCCAAATGTCATTCTCTGCCCTTTTTTGGAAAAAGAGATGCCCATTCTTCTGGATGGTTAAATAATAAAAATATCGGAGACGTTTCTTTTTGTTTTTTCTTTTTCCCGGTAATTCTTCTACTATGTTATGATGAAAGGCATAACATATTTGATTCAGGGGACAGTTTATGCATTCGGGATTACGAGGAATGCACTGGATTGCCCCAAATTCAATCATGGCTTGGTTGTGAAGTTCCGTATTTTGGGAAGGCAGTAACTTTTCGGCTTCTTTTTTGATTTGCTTTTTGCCCCTGGTAGTGTTCACGGGTGTGGAGATGCCGCTTATTCTGGAGATTACGCGCTGAACGTTACCGTCCACAACAGCCACCGGCTTTCCGAATGCAAAGGAGGCAATGGCGGAAGCCGTATAATCTCCTATTCCCTTAAGCCGGATCAGTTCTTCATAATTTTCAGGAAATCTGCCATCCATTTGATAATATATATATTGGGCCGTGGCATGTAGGTTCCTGGCTCTGGTATAATATCCCAGTCCCTGCCAGGCTTTTAATACTTCATCAAGGGAGGATGTGGCAAGAGAGTGAATATCCGGGAACCGTCGGATGAATTCCAGATAATACTCCATGCCCTGATTTACTCTTGTTTGTTGCAGGATGATTTCAGAAATCCAAATGAAATATGGATCTTTTGTATTTCGCCAGGGAAGTTCCCTTTTATGAATTTTATACCAGTTAGTTAAAACGGCGCTAATGTTCATGATTGTTGATATAGAGTATTTTAAAATAATAAATTTATCAAATTTAACATAAAAGGATTTCTTTAATAAAAATAAATGCTTTATATTTGCATCCAACATTTTTAAACTATTGTAAAATATTGGAAATTAAATTTTTTGGAAAATGACAAAAGCAGATATTGTAAACGAAATTTCAAAGAAGACTGGTATTGAAAAGGTAACTGTTCAAAAAACAGTTGAAGCGTTCATGGAAACAGTTAAAGAGTCTCTGGTCAGCAATCAAAATGTGTATCTGAGAGGCTTTGGTAGTTTTATCGTTAAAAAGCGGGCTCAGAAAAAAGCCAGGAATATTTCAAAGAATACCACCATTGTTATTCCTGAGCATTATATTCCTGCTTTCCGACCTTCTAAAAAGTTTGTCAGTAAGGTAAAAGAAAACGTTAAAGCATAGACTAATAAAGGTAAAAAGAATCCATTAAAAGAAATTGCTTATGCCAAGCGGAAAGAAAAGGAAGAGACATAAGATGTCTACTCATAAGCGCAAGAAGCGTTTAAGAAAGAACAGACATAAAAAGAAGAAATAAGTATTTTGAGATAATTGAAGTTAAACCTATTGGAGCGTATGCTTCTTTAGTACCTTACCGGTTAAATTTTTGCTTTTTTTTGGCAAAACTTGGCCGGTAAGGTACTGTGGCAAAATTTATGAGGCAATTTTCAAAAATAAAAATATCTGAAAAAGATCATAACCCTTATATAATTATGCCTCATAAATTTTGCTTACTAATTTGGAAAAGCCAAAACGGAAACACATTAAATTCCTTGAAAGCATCCTGCTTGGTTTTGGCTTGTCCAAATTAGGTTTAACTTTTTGTTGTTGTTTAGTAAAGGTGGGAGAAGTGTTGTGAGTTCAGAGTTAATTATTGATGTTACTTCCAAGGAGATCGTAATAGCACTGCTCGAGAATAAACAATTAGTTGAATTAAATAAAGAAAGACGAAATCCCAAATTTGCAGTAGGAGATATTTATCTGGGTAAGGTCAAACGAATTATTCCCGGGCTTAATGCTGCATTTGTGGACGTTGGTTATTCCCGGGATGCTTTTCTGCATTATTTGGATTTGGGACCTCAGTTCCGGTCACTGGATAAGTATCTTAAAACTTCATTTTCCAGGAAGAATAAAGTTCCGCCCTTGCAACGGATGAAAATGGAGCCTGATATTGACAAAAATGGCAAAATTTCAAATGTGCTCTCTTCGGGACAGACTATCCTGGTTCAGATTGCCAAAGAGCCCATATCTACAAAAGGGCCGAGATTAACGTCAGAAATCTCTATTGCAGGCCGTAACCTGGTGTTAATACCTTTTTCTGATAAGATATCCATTTCTCAGAAGATCGCTTCTTCAGACGAACGGAAGCGTTTAAAGCGCTTGATTAAAAGCATCAAACCCAAAAATTACGGGGTGATCATTCGTACCGTCGCTGAAGGGAAAAAAGTAGCTACACTCGACAGGGAGCTCAAGGGTCTTGTGAAAAAATGGGAGGCGGCTTTTTCTCAACTCAGTACTGCTACCGTGCCCAAACTGGTTTTGAGTGAACTTGACCGAACTTCTGCCTTATTGAGGGATCTTTTAAATGTCTCCTTCTCAAATATTTATGTCAATGATCCTACGTTTTATCATGAGATTAAGGAATATATCGGTACCATCGCTCCGGAAAAAAAGGGAATTGTCAAACTTTACGACGGTCCCAACCCCATATTTGATCAATTTGGGGTTTCCAAGCAGATCAAGGCTTTGTTTGGCCGTACCGTTTCTTTCAAAAATGGAGCTTATCTGATTATTGAACATACCGAAGCATTGCATACCATCGATGTAAACAGCGGCAATCGCTCCAAGCTTGGCGAAGATCAGGAAACCAACGCACTTAAGGTTAATCTGGCTGCTGCTAAAGAAATTGCCAGGCAGCTTCGGCTAAGGGATATAGGTGGCATTATTGTGGTCGACTTCATCGATATGAATAAACAGGAGCACAAGCAGAAACTTTATGAAACGATGAAAGAGGAGATGAAGGCCGACAGGACCAAACACAGTATTCTGCCCCTTACGAAATTTGGGCTCTTGCAGATTACGCGCCAGAGAGTACGGCCCGAAATGAACATTCAAACCGTTGAAAAATGCCCAACCTGCAAAGGAAGTGGAGAAACTCGTCCGGCTATTTTGTTGGTAGATGAAATTGAGAATTATTTGAAATTCCTTGTGAGAGATCTTGGGTATAGACGATTAACCCTTAAAACCCATCCCTATATTACCGGATATCTGAAGTATGGATTCCCTTCCATTAGATGGAAATGGCAGTTAAGATACAAGATTTGGCTCAGGATTAAAGGCTCAGATGCTTACGACTTCCTTCATTACAACTTTTTTTCCAGTAGTAAAGAGCCGATAAAGGAGAATTAATTCCCTTGCCACAGCCCCTTACCGGGCAAGTTTTGCCAAAAAAACAAGAATTTGGCCGGTAAGGCACTAATTAACTTACCTCTCATTATATAAACATCCACCAGTAAACATATATCGATATTTGTTGTTAAACGAGAATTGGCATATCTTTGCCGTATTTTTAATTGATTAATGAGCTTGTTGATTATGAAACGTATACTATTCACCCTGCTGATTTCTTTATTGGCAATACCTACACCAGCCCAGGTGGTCAACCCGGTCGAGTGGGAATATGAGGTGCAAAGGGAGGACAACAATACCGCTTTGTTAATATTCAAAGCGGATATCGATTCCGAGTGGCATTTATATTCCCAGAATTTCCCTGAGGGAGGTCCCATCCGGACATCTTTTAACTTTGATGAATCTCCCCACTTTAAATTGGTGGGGGAAACACAGGAAAGTCCCGAACCGGAGTCGGAAGTCGATGAGTTGTTTGGAGTTCAGGTTAAATACTTTAGTGATGAAGCTACGTTTACACAAAGAATTGAACTTCAGACTCAGGACCCGTTTGAGATTAACGGAAATATTGAATATCAGGTTTGCCAGGATGAGAAATGTGTGTACTTTAATCCTGATTTTACGTTCAAAGTACCTGGCAGTGAGCAGGCTTCTCAGCAACCGGAAGAACAGCCGGTTCAGGAATCTTCAGAATCTTCAGAAACTGAAACCGTAAGTGAACAGGCTGAGGCAAAACCGTCTGATACCACTCAAACAACGGGAACAGGGATAACAGACGATATAGTAGAAGCAGATGACGATTCGGCGAAACCGGATGAAAAAACCGTATCCCAACCTGCAGAAAGCCAGGTGAGCTCTCAGGGTCTGGGCAGTGACAGATCCTTATTGGGTTTCTTTTTGCTTTCGTTAGTATTCGGACTGGCAGGTATTCTTACGCCTTGTGTTTTTCCTATGATTCCCATGACGGTTTCCTTTTTTATGCAGGAATCAAAAAGCAGGTTTAGCGGGGTAATTAAGGCTTTAATCTTCGGATTATCCATCATTATTCTTTACACAAGTGTAGGAATTATCGTGTCCCTGACCAGTGCCGGCGCAGATTTTACCTCTGTACTTGGAACCCACTGGATTCCCAACCTGATATTCTTTTTGTTATTCCTTACTTTTGCAGCTTCTTTCTTCGGTTTGTTTGAAATTGTGTTGCCTTCCGGACTGGCAAATAAAGCAGATAAACAAGTTGATAAAGGAGGATTTCTGGCTTCCTTTTTTATGGCTTTAACCCTGGTGATTGTTTCTTTTTCCTGTACAGGACCAATAGTGGGTGCCCTTCTTGTTAAAGCTGTAGGTGGAAATGTAGTAGAGCCTACCGTTGGTATGTTCGGATTTGCACTGGGTTTTGGCTTGCCTTTCACTATGCTGGCCATTTTTCCCGGGTGGCTCAAAAATTTGCCCAAATCCGGCGGTTGGATGAATGCTATAAAAGTCGTATTCGCCTTCATTATTTTGGCATTTGCATTTAAATTTCTTTCTAATATTGATCAGAATTATCACCTGGGCATCATAAGCAGAGATCTTTACTTATCTATATGGATTGCCATTTTCGGCCTGTTGGGGCTCTATCTGCTTGGAAAAATCAAACTGCCCAATGACAGCGATATGAAGAATATTTCCGTTTTCAGGCTTTTATTAGCCATCGCATCATTTTCATTCGCCATTTATTTGGTCCCCGGTTTGTTTGGAGCAAATTTAAGCTCTATTTCTGGATTATTGCCCCCGGCCTCAGCACAGAAATTTGACATGACATCAGTGGCTTCAGCTACCGGTTCTTCCGCAGATGCCAGTGAAACCATGTGTGAAGATCCTAAATACGCAGATTTTCTTAATCTGCCCTATAACATCAAGGGTTATTTTCAATATGAGCAGGGAATGGAATGTGCAGAAAATCTTAATAAGCCTGCATTGATTTACTTTACCGGTCATTCTTGCAGCAATTGCAAAAAAATGCAGGCTGAAGTATGGCCTGATCCGGCTGTGAGAAAAAGGCTTAATGAGGATTATGTATTGATCGCCCTTTATGTTGATGACAGAAAAACACTGCCCCAATCCGAGTGGATGGAAGCAGAGTATGACGGAAAAGTCAAAAAGACACTGGGAAGGAAAAATATGGCCATTGCGATTGACCGTTTTGGAGTGAATACCCAGCCTTATTACCGAGTGCTGACACCGGAAGGCAAACCTGTGGGAGAATCCTTTGATTATACTACAAAACCCCAGGAATTTACCGAATGGCTGGATCAGGGGTTGAAGAAGTTTAAAGAAAATAAATAAGAATGATTTGTGAAATGATTCGGGTTAATTAAGCCGGCACCTTAGGTTCCGGCTTTTTTAATGTTGAACTGGTATATTTCATATCGTGTTGGTTGTTAGCGTTTAGTGGATATAGAAAGGAGCGTATTCTATTACATTTTGTAAGCCATTTTTGTAAATATTTCACATTTCCCTATATTAGCTAAAAATTATGTCCCCTTAATCCTCCTATGCCATGAGAATATTCCGCCGAATTTTAGTCATTTTTGCCATTGCTCTGGTACTTGCAATTATTGCCGGAGGCCTCTACGTTCATAAAATTGCCCACAGGGCCCTTCCTGATTATAATGATGATATAGAAATAGAAGGTGTTGAGCAGGAGGTAGAGGTTTACAGGGACAGCCTGGCCATCCCCCATATTTATGCGCAGACGGAAAAAGATCTGTACACTGCCGTTGGCTATCTGATGGCCCAGGATCGCCTCTGGCAGATGGACTTGTTGCGCCGTGTAACACAGGGAAGGCTTTCTGAAATTTTCGGAGAACAAATGGTGGAGAACGACCACCTGATGCGATCCCTTCGAATTCCCCAAAAATCAAAGAAGGTATTGGCGCGATCCGATGAGAAAATTCGTACTGCTTTACAGGCCTTTTCCAGTGGGGTAAATGAATATATAAACACCCATTCCGGTCAGCTCCCTCCGGAGTTTGCCATTCTTGGCTATAAACCGGAGAAATGGAAGCCAATCCATACGGTAAATCTCATTGGTTATATGGCATGGGACTTAACTCCTGCCTGGGAGTCGGAAATTATACTGCATAAGATAGCCAAAGAGGTAACCAGGGAGAAGTATGAGCTTTTGATTCCCAAAACTGAAGAACAGAGAACCCGTGTGTACCCCGGGTATAGTAGTGCAGATGAGGATTATGAGGGATTGAGCAGGCTTATACATTTAAATGGCGAGCTGGAAAATATGGGGCTTAAAATATTCACAGGCAGCAACAACTGGGCGGTGTCTGCCGCAAAAAGTAAAACCGAAAAGCCTTTGCTGGCCAATGATATGCACTTGGGTTTGTTTTCTCCCGGTATCTGGTATCAGATGCATCAAGTGGTGGAAGGCAAGATGGATGTTTCCGGCGTAGCCCTTCCCGGACAACCCATGATTATTTCCGGGCATAATGATTCCATTGCATGGGGAATGACCAATGTGATGCTTGATGATATGGATTTTTACAGGGAAACCATCAATCCTGAAGATTCCTGTGAATACTTATTCAATGGAAAATGGAGAAAACTAAAAGTTAAGGAAGAAACGATTGAAGTTAAGGGCGGCGATCCCGTGAAAAAAACGATCCGATATACCCACCGAGGACCGGTTGTTTCCGGATTTAAGGAAGTGGATGAAGAAACCATCTCTATGCGGTGGGTAGGCAATGAATACAGCAATGAGCTCCGTTCAGTCTATTATCTCAATCGCGCATCCAACTGGACTGAGTTTAAAGACGCCCTTCGAACTTTTAGCTCCATCAGTCAGAATATAGCGTATGCTGATGTACAGGGAAATATAGGTCTGTATTGCTGTGCCGGGGTACCGGTGAGAGACTCTTCCGGGCCTGGAATTTATCCCGGTGAAACAGATCAATACGATTGGAAGGGATTGGTGCCCTTCGGGGATCTTCCCCATATCTACAATCCTGATAAGGGTTTTGTCGCATCTGCCAATAATAAAACGGTGGGTTCGGAATATCCCCATCATTTTAGTCATTGGTTTGATCTTGCCCCACGCATCAATCGTATAGAACAACAACTTCAATCCCGAAAGAAATTATCGGTGCGGGATTTTATGGAGATCCAGACCGATTATCATTCATTGATGGTGCCCCAATATAAAGAGGAAATTCTGAAACATGCCAGGAATATAAACGAAGCATCCGGCGAGTTGGAAGAGGCCATTGAATTATTAGACAAATGGAACGGACACTATTCCAAAAACAGTGCCGGCGCTGCAATTTTTGAACAGTTTTATATTACTTTCGTGAAGAACCTTATTAAGGATGAGTTGGGTGAAGCGCTCTATAAAGAATATATAACAAGTAAAATTCTTGTAAGGAATCTCATGAAGAATATTTGGAACAATCAGGATTCCCAATGGTGTGATGATGTGAACACCCAGGATATTAAAGAATCCTTTGGTCAAATTGTTCAAAAAAGCTTTCAGGAATCTATAAAAAAGCTTACAGAGGAATTGGGAGACACCCCCGGTGATTGGAGGTGGGGTGAGATTCATCCGTTAATGCTTAAGCATCCTGTAGGCGGAGAAGTACCTGTTCTGGATTTGGTATTCAACATGAACCGCGGTCCTTTTGAAACAGGTGGCAGCTTTCATACAGTTTGTGTTTACAGTTATCCTTTTACCGATGTATTCAATACCAATCATGGGGCTTCTCACCGGCATGTATATTCCATTGCCGACTGGAACCGCTCCCGTACGGTTATACCAACAGGTACGTCAGGGATACCTGCAAGTTTCCATTACTGTGATCAAACCAATACCTATATTAACCGGGAATATTATCGGGAACTTTTCAGTAAGGAAAAAGTGAGGAGCAATGCCCGGTATCACATGACGATAAAGGGGAAGTGATTATCCAAATGAATATATTCGACTTGTTTGAATTATATAATAACATGGAAAACGCATAAATTATGGAAACTTATAAAACAACTTATTTCGGAGGTTTGAGAACGGAGATTGTTCATGAAAGAAATGGGGAGCGGATTACCACGGACGCACCGGTTGATAACAAAGGCAAAGGGGAGTATTATTCTCCCACGGACATGGTTTCTTCCGCCCTTTGCAGTTGCATTTTTACGATCATGGGAATTAAAGCCAAAGAAAATGGTTTTAGCATTGAGGGTGCCACGGCAACGACCAATAAGGTGATGCGCGATGATCCCCGCCGGATCAAAGAAATACAAATAGAATATGACTTTACGAACCACGACCTGACCGATGAACAAAAGGACCTGTTAAGGGAGCTTGTTCATGCCAGTCCGGTACCCCGTAGCCTGAGTCCCGAGATTGAGCAGAACATTACGCTTAAATTTAAGGATTGAACCATCTATAAGTCCGGCAGGATATTTTAATTAGTGTCTGTCTATAATATCCGCTGGCTGCGTTACGCTCGTTTTTCATGCCAGTCAATTACATCTGGTAGAGACGTACGGCCGTACGTCTCTACATTTAACATTCAAAACTCGCAAGCCTTGCCAGCGAACATTCCAGACGAGACTCTTTCAAATCTCCTTGACTTTGTGGACAAACATTAATTAAGCACTTTGTGTGGGTATCCTGCGATCAACTTTCTTAATCAGCCCCTGCAACACCTTTCCGGGTCCCACTTCCGTAAACGATTCTGCTCCGTCCTGAATCATTTTTTTTACGGTTTGTGTCCATTTTACAGGTGAAGTAAGCTGTTTGACCAGGTTTTCCTTGATAACCTCCGGTTCATCCGAGGGAGAAGCAGTAGCATTCTGATATACAGGGCATAACGGTTTATTGAAGTTTGTTTCATTGATGGCTGTTTCTAATTCTTTCTTGGCGGGTTCCATCAACGGAGAATGAAAAGCACCTCCAACTTTTAATTTTATGGCTTTTTTGGCTCCCTCTTCCTGTAATTTGTCAACAGCCTGATCAATACCTTGAAGGGAGCCGGAAATGACTACTTGTCCGGGGCTGTTGTAATTGGCCGGAACCAAAACCTCGTCAATTTGATTACAAACTTCTTCTACCGTTTCATCCTTCAGGCCCATAATGGCAGCCATAGTTGAGGGTTCTGCTTCACAGGCTTTTTGCATAGCGGATGCCCGTTTGGATACCAACCGCAGTCCGTCTTCAAAAGAAAGTGCTCCATTGGCAACCAGTGCTGAAAATTCACCCAGTGAATGGCCTGCTACCATATCGGGCTGGAAGTTATCCAGTGTTTTGGCCAGGATAACCGAATGCAGGAAGATTGCCGGCTGGGTTACTTCGGTTTGCTTGAGCTCTTCATCGGTGCCTTCAAACATAACATCCGTAATTTTGAAGCCGAGGATTTCGTTGGCTTTTTCAAAAAGCTCCTTTCCTATACTACTGTTTTCATAAAGGTCTTTGCCCATTCCTGAATATTGGGCTCCCTGGCCCGGAAATACGTATGCTTTCATATAATCAATATGTTTTACGGTTATTTCTAATTATGTCGCCGAAAATAATCAAATTTATATTTTGTATCAAACCTTCCGGATACATGGTTAATGTAATTCGGAACCAATGATATGGGTGAATTCTTCCCTGGTTTTGGTGTCTTTCAGGAAAATACCTGTGAATGCAGAGGTCGTGGTGACCGAATTTTGTTTTTGCACTCCCCGCATTTGCATACACATATGATGCGCCTCAATGACCACGGCTACCCCTTGTGGCATCAAAGTTTCCTGGATGCAGTCCCTTATCTGCATGGTAAGTCTTTCCTGTAACTGCAACCTTCTTGCAAAAGCTTCCACTACATGAGCTATTTTACTCAGGCCGGTGATGTATTTTTCAGGAATATAGGCTACATGTGCTTTTCCATAAAATGGGATCATATGGTGCTCACACATGGAATAAAGTTCTATGTCTTTTACAATGACCATCTCCTGATAATCTTCCTGAAATTTTGCCGATCTTATGATTTCCCGCGGATCAATATTCTGACCCTTATTGAGGAATTGCATGGCTTTTGCTACGCGTACGGGGGTATCAACCAATCCTTCCCGCTCAGGGTTTTCTCCCAGCAACTTTAAAATTTCTTTATAATGTTCGGCAAGTTTTTGGGTTTTTTCATCATCCCAATTCTCAATAAGGGAGTAACCACTATTGTTTACTGATCCAAAACCATTGTTAACGATTTCCATAATTTTTAAATTTATTTCCCATAATATTCAACAAAATTGTTTTCTGTCTCCTTTACTTTTATGCAGTGAAGATTTATTCCCAGCCTGTTGACCGGATCTTTCAGTTCTTTCCATATGGCTACCGCCAGATTCTCAGTAGAAGCCATCCATCCTGTCATAAAATCAACCTCTGTATTCATGTTTTTGTGGTCAATTTTATCGATTACATATTCCCTGATGATTTTGCTCAGCTCTTTGATATTCACTACAAAACCGGTTTCAGGGTTGATTTCTCCCTTAACCGTTACAAAAAGTTCATAATTGTGGCCGTGCCAGTTGGGATTGGAACAAAGACCGAATACTTGTTTGTTGGTTTCATCGTCCCATTCTTTGCGAAAAAGGCGATGTGCTGCACTGAATCGTTCTCGTCGGGTAACCAGAGCTTCCATAAAACATCAAATTTTGTAAAATTAGTAATATAGTTTTCAAATAAAAAAAATCCTGATATATCATATACCCATAAATAATGTTTTTGTTTTATTATCTTCGTCACCCTCATAACTAAAAATGTTTTTATGATTGCAGTCACAGGAGCAGCAGGTTTTATTGGCAGCAATATGGTAGCTAAGCTTAGCGAGAAAGGATACTCCGATATTATTGTTGTAGATGAATTTTCCAGGGAGGATAAAAACAAAAACCTGCTGGGTAAAGATTATATTCAACACATCCATAGGGATGACTTCCTCAATTGGTTGCAAAACAATGGCCGGGAGATGGATGCTGTTTTCCATCTGGGGGCACGTACCGATACCACGGAAACGGATAAAAGCGTTTTTGATCGCCTTAACCTGAATTATTCCAAAGAGATATGGGACCTTTGCAGCACTTTTAATATTGCTTTGATTTATGCTTCTTCTGCAGCTACCTATGGCGGGGGAGAAAATGGGTACAAAGATGATCATCATTTGGTTTATAACCTGGAACCTTTGAATCTGTATGGCGAGTCGAAAAATGAGTTCGATAAATGGGTGTTGCAGCAGTCTGACAATCCTCCATACTGGGCAGGGATCAAGTTTTTTAATGTATACGGACCCAACGAGTATCATAAAGGACGCATGGCTTCTGTAGTATTTCATGCTTTTAATCAGATAAGCCAGACAGGAAAGATGAAACTGTTTCGGTCCCACCGGTCCGATTACCGTAACGGTGAACAATTACGGGATTTTATCTATGTGAAGGATGTGGTGGACGTGTTGTTTTTCCTTATGGAAAAAGAAATTGACAGTGGCATCTATAATTTGGGCACCGGTCAGGCAAGAACATTCAATGATCTTGCCAGAAACGTATTTTATGCTATGGGAAAGCAAGAGCATATTGTATATATTGATACACCTGAAGATATTAGAGACAAATACCAGTACTTTACGGAGGCTGAGATGCAAAAGCTTCGTTCGGCAGGATACCGTGAGCCATTCCATTCACTGGAAGCCGGTATTTATGATTATGTCCGGAATTATCTGATCCCCGGGAGTTATCGTTAGTTTTCCATGCTATTTTTCTGCCGGTCATCCTGAGAGATATTGTTATTCATCCGTTTTGTCCTGGTTCATATGATTCACCTTTATATCTGTTTCCGGTTCCTTTACTTTTTTGGAAGGATTATCTGCATATTCCTGTAAGTCAATTACAAACATTTCAATGTCCTCGTCCGTAAAGCCTTTTTCTTTTGCAGCATCTTCAAGTGTACCCCATATGGGTTCTCCGCATGCAATACATTTAACTCCTTTATGCATTAAGTATTTTACCGACTGGGGTACCCCTTCAACCAGCTCTTCTATGGTGATGTCTTTTGTGATTTTCATAATGCGGTTAATATAAGTTTTACACATCTGAATGCATCTATAAATTTATTAAATGTTATTCGATAAGGGCAAAGGTGTAAAATGGGAAAACCATTCAAACAATTTTGGCTTCATATTGTTTTAATTTAGACAAAATAAAAATTACGTCGAATTTATAAATATTAGAATTATGGCTTTTCAATTACCCGAATTACCATATGCATATGATGCATTGGAGCCCTATATCGATAAGCGAACCATGGAGCTTCATCATGATAAGCACCATGCGGGCTATACGAACAAATTCAATGCTGCTATTGAAGGAACTGATTTTGAAAACATGGAAGTTGAGGAGATTTTTAAAAACGTTTCCAATCATCCGGTAGCTGTCCGGAATCATGGCGGGGGATTTTATAATCACAGTTTGTTCTGGAAGATGATGTCTCCTAATGGAGGAGGAGAACCCGAGGGGGATTTAAGAAAGACCATTGAACGTGATTTTGGTTCTTTTGAAAATTTCAGGGATGAGTTTTCCAAAGCAGCAGCCGGACGTTTTGGATCAGGATGGGCCTGGTTGTGTCTGGATGAGCATGACAAGCTCAATATATGCTCCACACCCAATCAGGATAATCCATTGATGGATGTTGCCGGATGCAGTGCAAAGAAATTGCTGCTGGGGCTTGATGTATGGGAACATGCATATTATCTTAAATACCACAACAGACGGGCAGATTACATCCAGGCCTTCTGGAATATTGTAAATTGGGACGAGGTTGCCAGCCGGCTCAAAGGAAAATAGCAGAAGGTGTTCCATTATCCCGGTAGCCGGAGGTTACCCAAACAGTCCAAATATAAGGTATGCCACTAACCTGCGGGAGGACAGGTGGTGGCATATTGTATTTGTATCCAGTCTTCGGGTATTATATTTATACAAAAGTTGCAATTTTCAATGAAACCCATTATTTTTAACCGGTTAAACGGGATTAATCACTTTAAATTTTATCAGTTATGTTGATGGAACAGCTTATCCGGCAAAACAGAAGTTACAGAAGGTTTTACGAAGATTATTTTATTGCACAGGGCAACCTGAGGTATTTTATCAATCTGGCCCGGCTTTCACCTTCAGCAAAAAACACTCAGCCATTGAAATACATCATTTCAAATGAAACATCCGATAACCTAAAGATCTTTGAATGTCTGGGCTGGGCAGGTTATTTAAAAGACTGGAACGGCCCTGAACCGGGCGAAAGACCCTCAGCTTACATCATCATGCTGGGAGATCATCAGATAGAAGACAATTTCCATTGCGATCACGGTATTGCCGCCCAGAGTATTCTTTTGGGTGCTGTAGAGAAAGGCTTTGGCGGATGCATAGTGGGAACCATTGACAGAAACAAGTTAAGACAAGATTTTGATATAGAAGACCGGTTTGAAATTCTGCAGGTTATTGCATTGGGTAAACCCAAGGAAACAGTGATCATCGAGGAGATTGACAAAGACGGAGATATAAAATACTGGAGGGATGACAAACAGATACACCATGTCCCTAAACGTAAGCTGGATGATATCATAATTAACCCATGATAAATTAAAAAATGATTGCTATACTTTCGCCCGCCAAGAGGCTAAATAACTTAACAGGAGCTTCTTCTGACAATTATACCTTACCCAGGTTTCTGGAAGATTCGAAAGTTTTGGTGGATGAGCTGAGGAAGCTTTCTCCTGATGAACTGCGTGAACTGATGAACGTAAGCCGCGACATTGCCGAGTTGAATTATGAACGATATTTGAGATGGGCTACCCCTTTCACTCCCTTAAATGCCAGTCATTCCTTGTTTGTTTTTAAAGGCCAGGCTTATCAGGGCTTGAAGGCAGAAGATTTTACGGATCAAGATATAGCCTTCGCTCAAGACCATCTGCGAATCCTCTCAGGGTTATATGGTTTGTTGAGGCCCATGGATCTGATACAGCCTTACCGTCTGGAAATGGGAACACCACTAAACAATCCGGAAGGGAAAGATCTTTATGGATTTTGGAACACCAAAATTACCCAGGCACTCAATGAGGACTTATCGGATCATGAACAGAAAGTATTGCTGAATCTTGCATCAAATGAATATTTTAAGTCTGTTCACCCCGGCCGGCTGGAAGCCGATATCATAACGCCTGTATTTAAAGAGCAAAAAGGCAATCAATATAAAACCATAGCTGTATATGCCAAAAAGGCAAGAGGGATGATGACCCGGTACGTTATAAGAAACCGTATCGATGATCCTCATGATATTAAGGGATTTGATTGGGAAGGCTATGTTTACAGCCCCGGAATGTCCACAGAGAATAAATGGGTGTTTGTAAGATAAATATACGGAGACAAGCAAAAGATGAGGCCAAGCCCATGATGCCCGATAAGGTTACCCAATCTCTATAAGTCCGTTACGAATGGCATAAACAGCCAGACATACTGAATTTTTGCAATTCAACTTTTTAAGAAGTCTGTTCCTGTGGCCTTCTATGGTTCTTGAGCTTAACTTTAAGTGTTTACCGATTTCTGAGTTCGAGTATCCATGACATATATAATCCAGGACCTCCTTTTCACGCGGCGTCATATTCAGGTGGTTATTTTCCTCATAGGTAGAGGTTAACCGGGATTCACTGTGTTTGGTTACCGAACCAACGAGACTTTTCTTACCCTGGATGTTTACAATGTTACCTGCTAAATTGAGATCAATAAGTTCCTGATTGCGCCTTATGGCTCTGAATGTTATTTCTACCTGATTTTGCAATGCCTTGAATGCCCGGTTAATCTTTGCAGTGACCCGATGTATATCATCTTTGTATATAATATTGATCAGATTCATGCCCAACAATTCCTTTTTGGAATAACCGAAGATCTCACAGAACTTTTGGTTGACATAGGTTAATTTTTCATCCTGATAAATGTATATAGCTACATAAGCATTGTCAATAAGGATATTGAATTTCTCATCCACTTTTTTAAGGATCTTTTCCTGCCTTTCCAGTCTTACTTCTATGGTTCTTTTCAGTTCTTTAAAATCAAAGGGTTTGACAAGACAATCGTCCATGCCCAGGCTCATTGCTGATCTTAATTCTTCATAGGATTTTTTATTGGTTAGAAATACAAAGGGGATAATGGCGGTAGAATTGATCTGCTGGACCATGTCAAATACTTCATGACCCGAAAGCCCTTTAGGGTGAATATCACAAAGAATGAGGTCGGGCGTATGCTGGAGCGCTCTCTGAACTCCCGTAGCTCCGTTTTGAACAGGAATGACCTTATATGCTGATTGTTTCAGGTACTCCGTTACTTCGTTTAAAAAATTTTCATCCGGATCAATAATAAGAATACTGTTCATCGGCTTTACTTTGCACACGTTATAAAATTACTAAAATAATAAAGTGCAGCAAAACTTTGTTAAAAAAACAAAATTTTTATTAGAAGTGGAGGCATAAAAAAATGCCTCCCCGGAGCTGTGGAGGAGGCAAATAATCGATGAAATGGTACTTGTTTATTCTATAGTAAACAGAAGTTGACCTTTGCGAATGATGTCATTTTCCTTGATCCGTACTTCCCTTATAGCACCTTCTATAGGAGAATAAGCCCTGTTTTTCATCTTCATTGCTTCATAAATGTAAAGCCTGTCTCCTTTTTTCACAAAATCTCCTGTGGAGACATCTACTTTGACCACTGTGCCTGGGAATTCCGAGAATATTTTTCCCCGGTTTGCAGGTTCATATTTTCTTCTTCTTTTGTATTTTTCAGTAAGATAGGTCCTGTATTTTGTACCATCCACTACCAGAGTACTGAATCGCGGTCTGTTTTTGTCGCCGGATTTTCCGGCGGAAGATTGATCGTTGTTTTGTCCGTTATTTTGTGCCATAGGCATCAAATTTTAAAATGGAGGAATACCGTGTTTTTTTTCAGGGCGCTTATCAACTTTATTCTGGGAGACTTCCAGCGAGTGAACCAGTATTTTTCGTGTTTCCTGGGGTTCAATCACTGAATCGACATATCCTTTTGCTGCTGCCACGTAGGGATTGGCAAATTTCTCCTTATATTCTTTCACTTTTTGTTTTCTCATCTTTTCCGGGTCCTCTGCATTCTGGATCTCTTTTTTGAAGATTATATTGGCAGCTCCTTCGGGTCCCATTACTGCAATTTCCGCACTGGGCCATGCGAAAACAAAATCAGCGTTCAAATGGCGTGAATTCATGGCTATGTATCCACCCCCATAAGCTTTTCGCAAAATAAAGGTGATTTTTGGAACGGTGGCTTCACTATAGGCATAAAGTACTTTGGCTCCGTGCCTGATTACCCCTGCGTGTTCCTGGTCAACTCCCGGAAGATAACCGGGCAGATCAACAAAGGTGACCAATGGTATGTTAAAGGCATTACAATACCTTATAAATCTTGCCACTTTGTCTGACGAATCCACATCAAGCACACCGGCAAGGATCAGGGGCTGATTTCCGACAAAACCCACTGTTTCTCCATTAACCCTGCCAAAACCGATGACTGCATTCTGGGCCCATCTTTTCTGAATTTCAAAAAATTCTGATCCGTCGCTTACAGCTTTAATGATATCCTTAATGTCATAAGGCTCTTTGGGATTGTCGGGCACAATTTCAGTGATCGGATATTCTTCGGTAAGGGGCTCCTTAGGTTCTGTTTTTTGTGCTTTCTGTGAATTGTTCCAGGGGATGTAGGAAACGAGTTGCTTGATTTGATTGAAACATTCCATCTCGCTTTCTGCATAGAAATGGGCATTTCCGGTTTGTTCGCTGTGCACTTTGGCTCCGCCCAGTTCCTCCATTGAAATCTCCTCGCCCAGAACGGTCTTGATAACACCCGGACCGGTAATGAACATTTTGGATATTTTATCCACTACAAAAACAAAATCGGTAAGCGCCGGTGAGTAAACTGCTCCTCCCGCACAAGGCCCCAGTATCACTGAGATTTGGGGAATAACACCCGAGGCCAGGGTATTTCTGTAGAATATCTCTCCGTAGCCGGCGAGAGAATTGACACCCTCCTGAATCCTGGCTCCTCCTGAATCGTTGATACCAATAAGCGGAACCCGCATTTTCATGGCATGATCCATGATTTTACCGATTTTTCTGGCATGCATCAGTCCCAATGAACCCCCTGCCACAGTGAAATCCTGGGCAAAGACACATACAGGTGCTCCGTATATTGTTCCTGTGCCTATAATGACCCCATCGCCATGCAGCACCTTTTTGTCCATATCAAAGTCCCGCGCCTCATGTTCAACAAAGAGGTCATATTCATGAAATGAGTTTTCATCCAGCAGGGTAACGATTCTTTCACGGGCGGTCATCTTTCCCATGGCAACCTGCTTCTGAATAGCCTTGTCACCTCCGCCTTTTAATACCTCTTCCCGCTTTTTCTGTAATTCGAGTATTTTCTTTTTCAGCGACATAATTTGTTTATTTGGTTAATGGGAAACGAAACAAAAATAGTGTATTTATAGAAAATCCCACAATGAAAAAACACTTAAAATGAAGAGAAATAGTGTCTATCTGGGGGCAAACCGGTAAATAGACAAGGCGATCAATGCAAATATGATATTGGGTATCCACACGCCAATAAGGGGTTCGATACCGCCTCTTATGGCAAGCATATTGGCAAACCGCATGAACAGGAGGTAGGCAAAACTAAGAGTGAGTCCAATTCCTATTTGCATACCCATGCCTCCTTTTAATTTCTTCGAGGAGAGAAATACCCCTATGAAAGTTAATATGAGTGTGGAAAAGGGGAAAGAAAATCTCCTGTATTTTTCTATCAGGTATTCCTCTATGTTTTCTGCCCCCTGGATACGTTTTTTTTGGATGAATTCGTTCAGTTCGGGCATATTCATGGTTGTCACAATATCCGTATATTGCCCCAGATCGGAGGGTTTTATTGATAAGGTGGTGTCCATCTCGCTTCCCCGGATGATGCTATCTTTTTTGTCTTCTGTTATTTTTCGGATATAATAATTGCTTACCACCCATTTGTTTTTGGTGGTATCCCATTTGATGTTATCTGCCATCAATTTTGATTTGAGCGTGTTGTCATCAAATTCTTCCATGGAAAACTTATATCCTCGTTGAACATTGGGTCGGTAATTCCGCATATAAATGTAAACCCCCGTATCAACCTGCATATGCAGATTTCTTTCTACCTTGTATGGTGAATCTTTCATATAGGTATATTCGAAATCAAGACGCCTCTCATTGGCGTGGGGAATCACGTAACTCATGAGCGCAAAGGATATGGAAGCGATAAGAAATGCAGAAATGAAATAAGGCACAAGAATCCTCTTGAAACTGACTCCGCTGCTTAAAATGGCAATTATTTCCGAATCATAGGCCATTTTTGAAGTAAAAAAAATAACCGCGATAAAAGCGAAAAGGGAACTTAAAAGATTGGTAAAATAGGGGATGAAATTAAGGTAATATTTGAATACGGCTTTTGCAGGTGCTTCATTTTCAATATAGTTGTCAATCTTTTCGGACAGGTCAAAAATAATAGAAATACTGATTATTAGGGCAATGGCAAAAAAGTAGGTCCCCAGAAATTTCTTTATAATATATGCATCTAATATTTTCATTATAGGCGTTTTCATAATCTGACACCAATTTTTTCCGTCATTTCTTTTTTCCAGGTATTGAATGATCCGTTCAGAATTTGCTCTCTTGCTCTATTAACTAACCATTTGTAGAAGCTTAAATTGTGCAGGGTAGCAATTTGCGCTGCTGTTATTTCTTTGGCAATGGTTAAGTGCCTGAGGTAGGCTTTTGAAAAGAAATGATCTACATAAGATTCCCCACCTTCTTCAATGGGGGAAAAATCATTTTTCCATTTCAGGTTTTTTATGTTGATGATCCCGTTTTTGGTGAATAGCATTCCGTTCCGTCCGTTTCGTGTAGGTATTACGCAGTCGAACATATCAATCCCGCGATGGATGGACTCCAGGATATTTTCCGGTGTTCCCACTCCCATCAGATAACGTGGGCGATCTGCCGGAAGAATCTCATTCACCACCTCTACCATTTCATACATCAAATTTACAGGTTCTCCGACAGAAAGACCCCCTATGGCATATCCCTCCATGTCGGTGTCGCTGATGAATCTGGCCGATTCCTTCCTGAGATCTTTGTAAACGCTTCCCTGAACTATCGGGAAGAAAGATTGTTCATAACCGTATATTGGTGTGGTTCCCTTAAATCTTGCAACGCCCCGGTCCAGCCAGTGATGGGTGAGCTCCATGGATTCCCTGGCCGGCTTATAATCGCATGGATAAGGGGTGCATTCATCAAATGCCATAATAAGATCGGCTCCTATAGCTCTTTGGATATCCACTACGTTTTCCGGAGTGAACAAATGCCTGGAGCCATCAATATGAGACTGAAAATGAGCACCCTCTTTCGTCAGTTTTCTGTTTTGTGACAGGGAAAATACCTGGTATCCCCCGCTGTCAGATAAAACGGGGAGGTCCCAGTTAATGAAGTTGTGTATTCCCCCTGCAGATTGAAGTATCTCCGTGCCTGGCCGGAGAAAAAGATGATAGGTGTTTGTCAGTAACATGGACGACTGAACTTCTTCCTTTAATTCCCTTGGATTAACCCCTTTTACTGTACCCAACGTTCCCACAGGCATGAAAACAGGTGTGTTGATTTTTCCATGATCGGTTGTGATTTCGCCAGCCCTCGCATCGGAATGATTTTCTTTTTGAATAAGATTAAACTTCATCAGCCAAAAATTATCGAACAAATATAATCATTCATGATTATTATTTATTGCATACTTATGGGATCGAATTTGTCCAATAAAAAAATTATCATAAAATTGCAGTCCGAACTTGAGAGCTGATGAACGTACAATTATTTGAATTACTTATACAAGAGCCGCTTTGGGCTATTCCCCTGGTTTATATCCTGGCCTTTATCATTCAGATGGTCTATTATCTTGGCGTATATGCCAGAATATGGTTTTATAGAGAGAAGCCGGAGCCCCGGGAATTTCCGCCGGTATCCGTCATTATTTGTGCCAGAAATGAAGAAGAGAATCTGGAAGCGCATCTGCCTGCTGTTTTAGAACAGGATTATCCTGACTTTGAAGTCATCGTAGTCAATGACGCATCTTCTGATGATTCTGACATGGTGATCACCCGGTTGCAGCAAACCTATAAACACCTTCTGACCACTGAAATAAAGAATGACCGGAAATTCACTCATGGCAAGAAGCTTGCAGCCACACTCGGAATTAAGAAAGCAAAGCACGACTGGGTGCTGTTTACCGATGCCGACTGTTATCCGGCCGATAAAAACTGGATCCGTTCAATGGCAAAGAATTTTGATTACAAAACATCTATTGTTCTTGGATATGGAGGATATAAAGCCCGAAAGGGAATGTTGAACACGCTGATAAGATATGATACCCTCACCATTGCTTTGCAGTATTTAACCTATGCACTGGCCGGATTTCCCTATATGGGTGTTGGAAGAAATCTTGCCTACCGTAAGACGCTGTTTTATGACAATAAGGGTTTTGCAGGGCATTATCATCTGAATTCAGGTGATGACGACCTCTTTGTGAATAAAACGGCCGGAAAACACAATACCCGTGTACAGATCAGCAGGGAATCATCGGTGGTTTCCGAGCCCCACAGAAGTTTTTATCAATGGTTTAAACAGAAAAGAAGGCACTTGTCAACCGCTTTTCACTACAGGAAGAAAACAAAATGGAGATTATTGACAGAAATCTATTCAAGGATAATCTTTTATGTTTTCTTTGTTTTATCTTTGATTTTTTATCCTGAATACTTTGTGTATTTCATTGGAATATTTGCATTTAGGATGATTATACAATTATTTGTATATAAAAATTTTATAAAACGTTTGGGGGAAAAATATTTTTTATTACTTTCGATATTTTATGATATTTTGATACCGGTAATTAATTTTATCGCTATAACGTCAAATAAGATTTATTCAAATAATAATAAATGGAGGTAAATCCCAACTTATCAAATAAGGCCAAGTACGATTATAAATTGGTACAGCTTGCTGTTGACGGAGATGAACAAGCGTATGCCGAACTGATGGATCGGTACCGGGACGCAATATATTATATGCTTCTTAAAATGGTCAACAACAAGAGCGACGCGGAAGATCTTACCATTGAAGCATTCGGAAAGGCTTTTAAGAGCATTCAGCAATATACCCCCAAGTATGCTTTCAGTACCTGGTTGTTCAAGATAGCCACCAACAACTGTATTGATTTTATCAGGAAACAGAAGGCCAATTTAATTTCTATCGATCACTCCGAGGAAGAGGATGAAATGGGTTCACCACACCTTCAGTCTACGGGGCCCGATCCGGAAGAAGATATGATCAAAAATCAGAAGATTGACTTGATGCGGAGTGTGGTGAATAAACTGAAACCGCGGTATCGTGACTTGATTGAATTGCGGTATTTTAAGGAATATTCTTACGAGGAAATTTCCCAGGAATTGGATCTTCCCCTGGGAACTGTTAAAGCTCAGCTTTACAGAGCCAGGGAGCTCCTTTACAACATTCTGAAAAACAAGGACCATCATCTGAAGTAATGGAGCTTCTCCTGAAATACTTTCCTGAACTTACCGAACAGCAAAAAAAAATTTTTGAAGGGTTGTATGAATCCTATCGTTATTGGAACAGACGGATTAATGTGATATCCAGGAAAGATTTTCAAAATTTCTACTTACATCATGTACTTCCTTCTTTAGCCGTAGCGAAGCTCATTCGCTTTGCGCCGGATTCATCCGTTCTGGATGCGGGAACAGGAGGCGGATTTCCGGGACTCCCCCTGGCTATACTTTTTCCTGATGTTCATTTCGTTCTGCTTGATTCAGTAAGAAAAAAACTCAAAGTCATCGAATCCATCTGCCGGGATTTTAATCTGCACAATATCACTACCCACCATGCCCGGGTTGAGCAATATGATGAAACTTTTGATTTTGTGGTGAGCCGTGCTGTAACAAGGTTCCCCCGTTTTATAGACTGGGTGAAGGACAATGTGCACAGCCATCATAGAAATGAACTGAAAAATGGTATCCTTTATATCAAAGGTGGAGATGTTGCTTCGGAAATCCAGGATTTTCAGGACCGTATAAGAATCTTCTCCCTTAACCGGTTGTACAAAGAGGAATTCTTTCAAACCAAAAAGATCCTTTATTTGCCGTTTGAATTGCAGTAGAGACGCCATGCATGGCGTCTCTACATGATATTTTTTGCATCCATGGCCTTTTGCAGGCCAGGATTTGTAATATCGACCAACAACCAGTAAAAATTTTCTCCTGGTTTTTGTAACTATAAAAAAAACATTACTTTTGCATTCCTGTAAATTATTAGCAGAACACTAAAAATCAGTTGTGATGAAAATGACATTTCAGCCATCGAACAAGAAAAGAAGAAACAAGCACGGTTTTAGAAAACGAATGAAAACCAGGGACGGAAGAAAAGTGCTGTCTCGCAGAAGGGCAAAAGGCAGAAAAAGATTGTCCGTTTCCGACGAGATACCGAAGAAATAATTAAAAGCTCCACACAATACCGGAAAAAAAGTAAAAGGCAGAGTCTGTCTTTTACTTTTTTTCTTTATGAACAAAATTTTATCTTTGCTATTTCGTTATTTTGACTAATTTTACAAACGTGACCAATGAATCTTCTGCAGTTTATTTTAACCAAAGATTTCCTTAAACACCTGATCATTGCCGTAGTAGTTGCTGTTGTTATTGCTTCCTCATCTTTCATGTTCCTCAATGTTTATACCCAACATGGAAATTCCTTTCCCCTGCCTGATTTTGAAAAAATGACCCTGCAGGAGGCTGAACAAATTGCAGAAAATTACGATCTCGAAGTAGAGGTTGTCGATTCGGTATATCAGGATGAATGGCCCAAAGGTACGGTTGTTAAACAAAATCCTCCACCGGAATTTAATGTGAAGAAGGGGAGAACGATTTTTCTTACGATGAATGCCACTACCCGGGAGATGGTCCAAATGCCCAATGTGGTGGGTGTTTCTCATCGTCATGCCAAAGCCATACTGAATAATTCCGGTTTAAAGGTTGGCAAGCTTGTTCATGTGCCCGACATAGCTGTTAACAATGTATTGAAACAGCAAGTGGAGGGCGAAGAAATTGAACCGGGAGAGCTTGTTCCAAAAGGAAGGGAAATAGACCTGGTGGTTGGCAAAGGAAGC
Source organism: Bacteroidales bacterium (assembly GCA_018334875.1). Lineage (NCBI taxonomy): Bacteria > Pseudomonadati > Bacteroidota > Bacteroidia > Bacteroidales > Bacteroidales bacterium. The sequence goes on from JAGXLC010000003.1 coordinate 39,654, forward strand.
GATCAAAGAGCCGGGGTTCCCAATTTGGTTGGCTATAACTGGGATGAGGCCGAAGACAGGATCATTCAAAACGCCATGAATGTGGGAGCCATCAGACCGGATACTACCATAAACAGCGAGGAAGATTCATCGGAAGCCTTTGTTTGGCAGCAATATCCCCCTTATGAGGAAGACAGACAGACAAAACTCGGGACCTATATTGATTTATGGATCACGGTGGATTCATCAAAGCTTCCGGGAATGGATACAACTCTAATTAAACCCGAGGTGAATGAAATCGATTCATTACGGTAGCATTGTTATGATGCTATGCTTTATGATCTTTTTATCTCCCTCTTCATTGCATTCACAGGAGATTTTGATAGGGGTGGGTTCCTCCCGGCAATTACAGAAATCGGAAGCACAAAAAGTTTCCGGCTATCCGGATACCCTTTCCCTTCCCTTTATTGATGATTTTGCCCGGGGTGTCGGCTATCCTTTTGATAATCTGTGGGAAGATAATTATGCATATGTGAATTATCAATATCCGGTAAATCCTCCTTCTATAGGGGTGGTTACAATGGATGCCCTGGACGGTGAGGGCATGCTGTATCCCAATGCAAACAGTGCGGGTTTTGAAGCGGATAAATTGACCTCCAAACCCCTCGATCTTGACTTGGAGCCTTCTGATTCGGTTTATTTAAGTTTTTACTACCAGCCCGGAGGCAGAGGCGATACTTCAGGTGGTGAGTTTCAGGATTCTCTTATTTTACAGTATTATTCACCGGATTCTGCCCGTTGGCAAAACATGTGGAGCACTTCATACAGCAGGGAAGATACCTTGTACCTGCGGAATTATGCTGCCGGCTCTTTTGAAAAGATATATACAGGACCGCTTGGCCACAGAAAATTTTATCAGGCAATGGTACCGGTTAAAAAGGAGAAGCATCTGAAGAAAGGTTTTCGCTTCAGATTCCGAAATTATGCCAGCCTGTCAGAACCCGATGAAGTTCCCAGTAGGGCCGGCAATATTGACCACTGGCACCTGGATTTTATACGGCTGGATAAACACCGTACCCATCGCGATACCATAATCAATGATATTGCTTTTGTTAAACCCCTCGAATCCCTGTTAATCAATTATGAATCTGTGCCCTGGAGACATTGGCCGGAAGCGAAAGACTATGAAATGAGTAACCGCATCACCATTACTTACAGGAATCTGGGAAATAAGGTATGGAAGATTTCCCGTGAATTTGAAATTATTGACAGAATGTGGGATAACGAAACAGAGACCTTTACCGGAGGATCAGGGGATGACATTCCCCCTTTTACCAAAGAAACCTATCCGCGGAATCCCGATTATATTTTTCCCTATAACGGCCGTGATTCAGCCCTCTTTGAGATTAAAAGCTATCTGGTTACCGATACCCTCAGCGAAAGGGCGCCTTATCGGTGGAATGATACCATTCGTTATTTTCAGAAATTTTACAATTATTATGCTTATGACGATGGTACGGCGGAGAATGGATACGGGATCCCGGGTGAGGGTTCTGAGAATGCCCGGGTGGCCATGAAATTCAGAACATATACACCTGATACATTACAGGCCATTCAGATATATTTCAATCAAACCCTCGATAATGCCAGCAGAAATAGTTTTAAACTTATGATATGGGAAAACGACAACGGGAAGCCCGGGGAGGTGATCTATGAACAGGAAGGGCTTAAGCCTGTATATGAAGACAGCGTGAATCAGTTTCATAATTATGTATTGAAAGAAAAACCCTTTCTGGAAGCAGGCCATTTTTTTATCGGCTATCAGAAGTTTAACACGGACATGCTGAACGTGGGCTTTGATGTGAACAATGTCAACAATGATAAAATGTTTTACAACATAGCCGGTACCTGGAATCCTTCCGGGTTAAGGGGCACCCTCATGATGAGACCCGTTTTTGGTGATCATATGGAATATATTGAAACTTCCGCGGATGAGGAACCCCAGCCTTCTTCACCCGAAAAAACATTCAATATGTACCCCAATCCCGCACGTAACCAGTTAAATATCGATCTGGAAGGGAATAATTACAGCGATTTCACCTACTCCGTATTTGATATTCAGGGACGTGCCGTTATAAAAGAGAAAAAATTAAAGCGAACCGTTCATTTAGAGGATCTTCCGCCCGGTATGTACCTTTTAAAGCTGAGAAACCGGCAAAACCATTCCGTTGAAGTTAAAAAGTTTTTGATAAGCCGTTAGAATAAATATGCAGGATGATAGTAATGAAAATACCAATGACCGGGAATTGTATGAACATTACCGTTTGGTTGTAGATAAAGGGCAAAGACCTTTAAGGATCGATAAATTTTTAGTCAATAAGCTGGATGTCTCCCGCAATAAAATTCAGAATGCCGCGGATGCGGGAAATATTCTGGTGAATGGCCAGCCTGTTAAATCCAACTACAAAGTTAAACCCGGTGATGTGGTTTCCATTGTTATGACCTATCCGCCACGGGAGATCGAATTGATTCAGGAAGATATTCCCCTGGACATTGTATATGAAGATGAAGATCTGATTGTGGTCAACAAGAAAGCCGGCATGGTGGTTCATCCGGCTTATGGACATTATAGCGGAACGTTGATCAATGCGCTTTTGTTTCACTTAAAGGATTTGCCCCGCTTCAGAGACGGAGAAGAAAGACCCGGGCTGGTGCACCGGATCGACAAGAATACCTCGGGTTTGCTGGTGGTGGCTAAGAATGACATGGCCCTGAATAAGCTTGCCCGCCAATTCTACGAAAAAACAACCCATAGGGAGTATATTGCTTTGGTATGGGGAAGTTTCAGGAAAAAGGAAGGAACCATCACCGGGCATATCGGAAGAAATCTTAAAAACAGGAAGGTGATGCAGGTATTTCCAGCGGAAGACAGAGGGAAAGATGCGGTTACCCATTATCAGGTTATAGAAGATCTATATTATGTATCACTTGTGAAATGCTGGCTGGAAACAGGCCGTACCCATCAGATCAGAATACATTTCAAATATATCGGCCATCCTTTGTTTAATGATGAGGAATATGACGGGGATAAAATACTCAAGGGAACACCGACTTCAAAATACAGGCAGTTCATCAATAACTGCTTTGAGATATTGCCCCGCCAGGCCCTTCATGCAAAAACGCTGGGTTTTAAACATCCTTCCACAGGGCAATACATGCATTTTGATTCTGATATCCCCGACGATATGCAACAGGTGATTGACAAATGGAGAAATTATACGGCCCACCGGGATACTGAAGGTTAAATG
>JAGXLC010000003.1:43280-46251 GCA_018334875.1 Bacteroidales bacterium
GATTCCTCAGAGTTTCCGGTTTCCATGAATAGCGCCAAAACCATCAAAGAAAGCCTGAATAAAGATAAATATAATGTCTTCATGGTTATCGTCAGGGGAGCCGGGTGGAAAATTGACCTGGAAGGAGATAAGGAAGTACCGGTTAACAAGGATGATTTTAGTTTTATCCTCGACGGAGAAAAGCGTCGTTTCGACTGTGCCTTCATCATTATCCACGGAACTCCCGGTGAAAACGGCATATTGCAGGGATATTTCGAAACCCTCCGTATTCCTTACACTACTTGCGGCGTCCTTTCATCTTCTTTGACATTCAATAAGATATTCAGCAAAAATTATGTCAGATACTTTGGAATTACTACTTCCCGGTTCTATCCGGTAAAAAAGGATGAAGCGTATTATCCCGATCATGTAGTTTATCATACCGGACTCCCGTGTTTTGTAAAACCCAACAGGGGTGGCTCCAGTTTCGGGGTGAGCAAAGTATTCAGGAAGGAGCACTTACAAGAGGCAATTAACAAGGCATTTGATGAGGATTATGAAGCCCTGGTCGAGGAATTCCTGGAAGGTACGGAACTAACCTGCGGACTGATCAAAACAGGGGATCAGGAACTGATCTTTCCGCCAACAGAGATTGTAAGCAAGAAGGAATTTTTTGATTACGAGGCCAAGTACACCGATGGCATGGCCGATGAGATCACACCGGCAAGAATATCGGATGAGCTGGAGGAAGAGGTGCGGCAGCTTTCATCGAAGATTTATGATCTATTTAACTGCCGGGGAATTGTTCGGATTGATTATATATACGCAAAGGGGGCATTGCATTTCATGGAGGTGAATACGATCCCCGGCATGAGCGCTGCAAGCATTGTGCCCCAACAGATAAGGGCCAACGGCAATACCCTGGAAGAAGTTTTCGGCCTGGCCATTGAAGATGCCATTGAGAACAACCAGAAGGAGGGACTGCGGAAAGCGGGAGAGTCGTGAAAAGGCTGTTCCACCGAGCTTTGGGTTTCCCGGAACATTTTCCATACATGATGAAAAGAAACCGGCTCCCCGTATTCGGATAAGGGTTCGTTGGTATTTTCCTGATCTTCTTTGCTCATATCGCCTTTTATTTATGTAAACTTAAAGAATGTTTCTTTTATTTTATACCAGACTCAACTATACCCGGCTTTTCTGAATTCGTCTTTCATGGCCGGACGGTTGCTGTGTTTTCTTAGCAGTTCCTGGACAAGTTCCGTTGCCTGACCCGCTCCTCCGGGTATATTCTCCATCTTTTTGATATAATAAGCAATCGATTTGTATTCATTTCTTTTGGATGCCTTTTCTGCCTCCCTGATAATGGCTTTTCTGTAAAGGGGCAATAGTTCTGAGGCATAATCATTTTTCAGATAAGGCAGGTATTCATTCAACTTACGTATATTGGGCGATGCTTTCACCCACCGGAAAAGTTCTTCCCACATCTTTTCCTCAATATATACCTCGGTAAGCGGAGTATATCCGTAATTTCCAAGCCGGAGCGGAGCCTTCTCCTCTTCACGCAATTGCTGAACGATCCGATTCCGCTCATTTGTCCATTCCTTTGCATTAAAGGTGTTCTTATAGATTTTATAATATTTCATTGGCTCCCGACGGCTATTGAAAAATAGATCGAGAGCCCATTTTCTGATATTTGCCGTATCTTTTTGCTCCTGGTATATGTTGAGCAGTTGTTCTTTCCAGTTTATGATCACACCGGACAAATCCTCCTTTTCAGCAATTTCTAGTCCTTCTTTTATCAGGTCAATGGCTTTTTGAACATTACCATTTTTGCGTTGCCTGTGAACCATGATCTGCCTGAGATCACTCAGATGAAGGTTATCGTTAATGATCTGATCGGCTTTTTCATGTTCGCCGGATTCAATAAGGAGGCCTATCTTGAATTGCAGATACTTTGATTTACGTATGTTAATGAACAAAAAGTTTTGTCCCGTAATATTGGCCAGTTGTTCATCGATAAATTCCAGCGCTTTTTCTATTGAGCCGGTTGAACTGGCATGCTCCACAATCAAGGGTTCCAGGTAATCTGCACAGCCATAATCATCGTAATCGGGGTTTCGTGCCTGGGATAGCAGCCATTCGAACACTTCTTCTTTTAATTCTGCCGGGGCATCGGATTTTAGGATTTTATCAGCTATGTTGAATGAGTAATCAATGGCTTCGCCCAACTCACCATTCGAATCATCCACCATATCCATGATGTTGATGCATTCCGGAGCAATGGCCGAGGCAATGGCAAAAGCTTCTTCAGGGTTATTGTTTTGTAAATATTCCTCAGCTTTAAAAAAAAGCGGGTTGATCTTATCAGTTATTTCAGATACATTGAGAATAAAACCGAATTCATCATCTTGTGAGATTTTAAAAATATCGGAAACCAATTCCTGGTATTTTTCCTGCTTGTCTCCACCGCTTAGATCGGAAAATTTGATAGACAGGTAGCTTCTGAAAGTTCTGTCCTTTGCAGCATATTCAGTTACAAATGCACGCAAATCCTTTTCCGGGATTTTCTGCACCAGGTTTTTCCACTCGGTATTTGCTGATGCTGTAATGCTTTCATTTTCCTCGCTTACCTCAAGTATCTCATAAAGTACAGCCACCACATGCTTACAGATTTCTCCTTCGTAGGGGCAGGTACAGCGATATTCCAAAATCTCGTCGGTTTCATCAAGCCTGACATCCACCTGGTAATCCTTTGTACCTTCTACAATGGCAAACCATTGTCCGTTTTCCAGTCCCTGAAGATCCGCTACAGCAAGATCATGATAATATTCCGAACCTCTTTCAAGGATGGTTTCAGAAACATAGTCTTCAAAATTGTTTAGGTTCATTGTCAAATGAGCTTTATTACGCGGTTAATATCTTTAAAACCTGATCAGTTCTTATTAAGGCATACCAACTATCAATTGTTGTAAATTTATAATATTCTAAAAGA